>JBCCNE010000078.1:0-13140 GCA_039026015.1 Cyanobacteria bacterium P01_C01_bin.70
ATGGGGTCGTCAATGACCAAAATCGAGAAGAATATCGACAATTATTTTCCGCTATATTTCAAGATTTTTATCTTTTTGAACAGTTTTTAGGAATTCATCCCCATCAACTGCAGGATGTCAATCGTTATTTAGATGCTTTGGAGCTATCAAACAAGGTGTCCGTTGTTGATGGGCGACTTTCGACGATGCAGCTGTCTCAAGGACAGCGCAAGCGACTGGCTTTGCTAACGGCCTATCTAGAAAATCGACCAATTTACGTGTTTGATGAGTGGGCTTCAGATCAAGACCCAGTTTTCAAGGACGTGTTTTATCGCAAACTACTTCCTGATTTGAAACAGCAAGGTAAGACAGTGATTGCGATTAGCCACGACGATCGCTACTTTGATGCCTGCGACCATTTAGTCAAGTTGGAATTTGGCCATATTATTAGTGACCAGACCATGGACCCGATGCGTCAGCCAGGCACGACGGCACCCTAGAAACCGGCTGGTTTGAGTTGGGTTTGGGTCTTTGAAGATGCGCCGCTGGCAAAGTAGATTTTCAGAGAAAAATCCCTCGCCTGTTGTGATGTGGTTGTTGAGATCAGCCACAAACTTTACCGGCGAGGAATTTTTTAGGATATGGAAATGACGATTACATCACTGAGTGAAGATTAATCATCATCATCGTCGTCGTCGTCATCGTCATCATCGTCGTCGTCATCATCATCGCTCACGGTATTGGTTTCCGTAGTGGTCTCAACGGTCGTTTCAGTAGTGGTGGTTTCAACCTCGTCGAAGAGGCCAACTACATCAACGATGTATTCTGAATAGAATTTTTCCACCAGATTCATGCTGGCCATTGCCTGATAAATGAAAGAGCTGGCTTCGGCCCGAGTGACCCGCTCAAATAGGTTGAGCCTGGTGGTCGAAGGGTAGCTGACAATAATGCCTCTTTCGACCAGAGCCGCAATGATTTCGCGATGTTCTGCCGGAATCGTGTCAGCGTCAGTAAAGACGGTGAGAAATTCTTCAACCGTAGTGGTGGTCGAGACGATTTCGGTATAGCCTAGCGATCGCGCCAGCATAACCCACATGTCTAGCTTGGTCAGCGTTGATTCGGGGTCAAAGGTATCGTCATCGGCCAAATCAATGAAGCCCTCAGCGTAGGCTTCCTGCAGAGCATCATAGGCCCAATAGAACTGAGAAACGTTGCGAATATTGACGACTTCACGAACGGCAGTTTTGTTGAAGGCCTTGGTCACCATTGCCGCATAGTGGGCTTTGGTGAGGAAACCGTTAGGCAAAAACTCGCCGTCGGGATAGCCAGAGATGACGTTTACTGCGGCAAGGCGATAGATGAAATCGCTAGCCCAGTATTCTGTCGTGACATCGGTATAAACTACCTCCGTGACGGTGGTAGTGGTGGTAGTCCTTGTCCGGGTTCTGGTTTCGCTGGTTGAGCGAGACTCCTCGCCGTCGTCATCGTCGTCGTCATCGTCATCATCGTCATCGTCATCCTTAAGCTGATCTTCTGGCAGCTCGGCGACTGGCTGCTCCGATAAATCAGCCTCCAGCGTTAGCGCTGTAGCGGGCGGTGTAAACGCAGAAGCCGCAAAAGGAGATAGCAGGGGAGCTAGGAGCGCGATCAGCATTGCCGAGGACGTGCCGCTCAGTAGTAAACGATAAAAAATTTGACCCATGTTTCGTTACCCACGTGTTGATTGGAATTTTTTCAGAAAAATCAAGCAGAAACGTCCAGGTTCAGACGTTTTCTACCGAAAAAATTAGCCCTAGCCGCGATTACGGCTAATATCAGCAGCGCGCCCTGCTTTTGAGGATTGACCTAAAGTGTTTGGCCTAGGTTCCCAACTCTTCATGGGAAATGAGACATTTAATAATTCACAAGCAAAATGGAACTCGACACCGCTAGTCTGCGTCTTTACTTGGCCAAAACTGCTTGAGAATGGCTTTAGGCGATCGATCCCAGGTGTCGCGATGGTCGTAAATTTTACCTTCAGCGTTTAGCAAATATAGGGAATAGCCATTGAAGAAAATGCGGGATTTCCAGGGCAGTCGCAGAGTGCCGCGCACTGTCCAATCGGCACGAATGATGAGTGGGTTGGCGACGCAGACATCGTGCAGGTCGAAATGCAGGTCGGTGAAGAATAGCCGGCCATGAAACCGCAGCGTCCAAAAAATAATCCGATAGTTCAGCTTGCCCTTGAACTGATTGACCGGGTCTTTGAAGAAAATATCGCGGGTGTAAATATCGTAAGAAATGTCCTGCTCAAATAGAGTCGGCAGGTCAGCCCGTAAGGTACTGAGAATGGGCTCATAATCCACCGCGATCGCCATTTTTGTCTCGCTTTGTCCGCTAAACTGCTGAGTGAGTGTTGTCATTCACCCGTCTTCTTCCATCTTATGGCTAAGGCTTTCAAGACTTGCGTGCTCGCGAGCCTCCTCGGAGCATTTCTCTGTTTCGGATTTCCCACCACTGCTTACGCTGAGACTTCACCTATGATTGCTGCACTACCTGGATTCAAAGCTATTTTTAGCGGTTCCCGCCCTGACAATATCGGGGTCAAAGACGGCCGTCTGACCGCTTGTCCCCAAAGCCCCAACTGTGTAGGCAGCCAAGGGGGTGAAGATGCGGAACACGCGATCTCGCCCTTAACTTATGATGGCGACATGGCGGCTGCCGTGGCTAAACTACGCCAGGTCGTCGAGGCTCAAGACGGTAGCGAAATTATTGAGCAAACGGACACCTATCTCTACGCTGAGTTCACCAGTCGGCTGATGGGGTTTGTGGATGATGTGGAATTTTATTTTTCTCCCTCAGAGACTGGAACGATTCATGTGCGCTCGGCTTCACGGCTAGGCCAGTCTGATCTCGGCGTCAACCGGAAGCGGGTTGAGGCCATTCGCTCGGCGTTTTCGACTTGATTCATCCATCAATAACTGTTGGTGATACATCTAGCGATCGTTCGTCCGCGATCGCCAACTCCCGGTATCCCGTTCGATTATCCCAACGTCTCTGGAAGCTTAATCCCGACATGACCCCAACGACAATCTCAGCGGTGGTGTAAATCAGACATCCTGGCATGACATGACCGCCTAGGGTTTGCCCCTGACCATCCGAGATGGCCATGTGCAGGTGCAGGCCCTCCAGCGATAAAGTGCCTACCAGGGACACAATTTCAAAGCGACCCGTCAAAACGGTGGCGCTGTCCTGCCCCGCAAATCGTAAACTGACCTGCTGCAAACTGCCTACCGTCGTTAGAATGCAGCCCGCTGCGATCGCGCTTGATTCTACGAATGCCTGCAGTCTTGCCTTTAGGTCGTCCGCTGGGGAAAGCTTCAGACAATATGGCTTCAGAGCTGCTGCAGGGAAAACAGAATTGGTCATGGAGTATGCTCGGCAACTTGCGACAGTCCAAAACAGGCGTCTGAACCAAGCCTATTTTCTTTAGCCTAAGAGACGAATCGCAACTAACATTAAAAGCACTCCGGCGCCGCTCTTAATGCTGGTCTAGCAATTCATTTTGCCAATGGACTGATGGGTAAGATGCTTTCCCTGGAAAACAAAATTGTCGCTGTGACCGGCGCTTCTGGAACAATGGGGCGGGCTCTGATATTTGAGTTGCTGTGTCAAAAGGCTAAGCCGATCGCCCTTACCACGTCTGCGCCAGCCGCCTTTACCGAAGCCGTCCAAGTGCTGCCTTGGCAAGTTGGACGAGAAGCCGAGTTGCAGCCCATGCTTAGCGAAGTTGACATTCTGGTTATCAATCACGGCATCAACGTGCATGGAGAGCGGACCCCGGCGGCGATTGCGCGATCGCTCGAAGTCAACAGCTTATCCGCGCTCGCTCTGATCGATACCTTCATGGCCACTCTTGACCCCGACACCGAAACCGACAAAGAGATTTGGGTCAATACCTCTGAAGCGGAAGTTGGCCCCGCCTTTAGCCCGCTCTATGAAATTTCTAAGCGGTTAGTCGGCGATCTGATTACGCTGAAGCGCCAAGACGCCCCCTGCGTGATTCGTAAAATCATCCTTGGTCCGTTTAAGAGCAACCTCAACCCCATTGGTGTGATGTCGGCGGACTGGGTCGCCAAAGGGGTGATTGCCTTGGCAAGGCGCGACTGTCGCAACATTATCGTGACTATTAATCCCCTGACATTCTTCGCCTTTCCGCTGAAGGAAATCGCTCAATCGCTTTACTTTCGACTATTTTCGCGATCGCCCTCAGCTTAAAGCTCCTCCGATTTATAGAGTTCAGAGTGCGGAGTTCCCTGCGGAAAGGGCAAAGCCCTACAGCGTGCGGAGTTCAGCGTTCAGCAAACCAAGAACCAAGAACCAAGAACCAAAATCATCTCTTCTCTGCCTGAAATTCCGGTAAACGGTGCGGCGCTGCGCTGACGGCACCCTACCCACCCACTCCATCGACCTCACACCCACTTTGGACGGGCCGGTTTTGGACAAAGCTTTTGGATTTTGCCATTAATGAAGCTAGCCAAACCTGGCCCTAGGCTTCATCCACTCATCGTCCCTGTCACCCAAGCCCTCCGGGCAGGCTCCGCCTTTCTTGAATGCCGTCAGGCTATACACACCCTACTACTCATCCACCCTGCCACTCTCCTCCCCACAAAATCTCCCTGAAATCCTATGGGTGAGATTGATCGCCTGGATGAGACAATGTAGTCGTTGCAATCCAGGATCTCGGAATGAAGCACTTCTTATTCACCCTCTGCCTCACCGCGCTACTGTGGCTTGGGCTTTCCCAGCCGAGTTGGGCGGCTATTCAAGAGGATATCGATTTGCTTAAGCAAACCAACGAATGCCCAGTGTGCATCCTGGATGATGCGGATTTAAGCGGTTTGAACTTTAGCGGTGCCAATCTCAAAATTGCGACCCTGACCGGGGCTAACCTGAGTGGGGCTGACCTGTCGGAAGCCAATTTTATCCTGGCGTTTATGGACAACGTCAATCTCAGTGGTGCTAACTTGCGGGGGGCTCAGATGAATGGCGCGCAACTCTCTCAGGCCAACTTCTCCGGCGCTGATCTCAGCGGTGCAGAACTGTCTCAGACCAACTTACTGGATGCCGACCTGTCTAATGCCAACCTTGAAGGGGCGGTGCTGCTGGCGGCAAAGATAGGCGAGGCCAATCTCAAGGGAGCCAACTTAAAAGATGCAAATCTGCGGGGGGTGAACCGCAGCATGGCGCTGTTCTGCAATACTGTGATGCCGGATGGGGAACTCGAAAACCGCGACTGCGACTAGCGATCGCGGAACTGGTTGGTCACCTTGACTTGATAAGAGCGGGTTATGGGATACCCCCAGATGGCCAATGCCGACCAGCCCTAGACGACGATTTGTCAGCTTTATGATGGTTATATATCAAACACACCTGAGCCCATAGGCGGAAAAACGAACCATGACAACGACTCAACCGCGTGACGTGCAAACCCTCACCATTGCTGCTGACACTGAGGTCATGCGATCGCGCAGTTGGGAGCGGTTGCGCTTTGAGATTGAATATGCCCTAGAGCGGGGTACTACCTCCAACAGCTATCTGATTCGGGGCGATCGTTCGGCGCTGATTGACTTTCCCGGCGAATCCTTCACCGATCGTTTTTTGACCGCTTTGGCTCAGCAGATCAATCCTGCAAATCTGGACTACATTATCCTGGGTCACATCAACCCCAACCGCGCTAAGACCCTCGAAGTTTTGCTAGAAAAAGCGCCGGACGTGACGGTTGTTTGCTCTAGTCCGGGTGCTAAGGCCCTGGGACAACTCTTAAAGGAGCACACCCCCAAAATTCAGGTGGTCAAAGGCGGCAAAGCTGAAATCGACCTGGGCAAAGGCCACCAATTACGGTTTATACGGGTGCCAACGCCGCACTGGCCAGAGGGATTGTGGACCTACGACGAAGGTACGCGCGTGCTGTTTAGCAGCAAGTTTTTTGGCATGCATCTTTGCGACAGCGCCGTCTTTGACCTGAGTTGGCGTGATTTGTTAGGCGATCGCCGCTACTATTTTGACTGTCTAATGGCTCCCAATGTTCGCCAGGTCACCACTGCCCTCGAAAAGCTAGAAACCCTGAGCATGAGCATGTTTGCCCCGGTACACGGGCCAGTGGTGCAGTATCATACGCGCGAGCTGCTGCATGCCTATGAGGAATGGAGCCAGCAGCAAAGAGTCAAGGCCCTATCTGTCACGCTGGTCTATGCGTCGGCCTATGGCAACACCGCCACGATTGGTCAAACTCTCGCCCGCGGCATCACCAAAGCCGGGGTGGCTGTGGAATCGATCAATGCGGAGCAGGCTGATTCCGACGAAATCAAAGCTGCGATTGAAAAATCTGCGGGCTTTCTGATCGGGTCGCCGACCCTGGGGGGACATGCACCCACTCAAATCCAAACGGCGCTGGGCATTATTCTTTCCAGCGCCTCTAAGAATCAACTGGCAGGCGTGTTCGGCTCCTTTGGCTGGAGCGGCGAAGCCATTGACCTACTAGAAAGCAAACTCAAGGATGGCGGCTATAGTCTGGCCTTTGATCCGATTCGCGTGAAGTTTAAGCCGACTGAGTCTACCCTGCAGTACTGCGAAGAAGTCGGCACCGATTTTGCGCAGGCGCTGAAAAAGGTCAAGCGGGCCAAAGTGACCCGCACACCCGCCAGCTCAGTGGAGCAGGCTGTCGGGCGACTGGTCGGTTCCCTGTGTGTCGTCACGACTCGCAAAGGGGATGCCAGCGGCGCCATGCTGGCCTCTTGGGTATCGCAGGCCACCTTCAATCCCCCTGGCTTCACCGTGGCTGTGGCCAAAGAGCGGGCGATCGAGTCGTTGATGCATCGCGACAATCCCTTTGTGCTCAATATTCTTGCGGAGGGACAACACTCTGGCCCAATGAAACACTTTTTGAAATCTTTTGGCCCCGGTGAAAATCGCTTTGTCGGTATCGAAACTCAAGACGCTGAAAATGGTTGTCCAGTCTTAAAAGATGCGGTGGCCTACTTGGAATGTGAAGTCGCCGATCGCATGGAGTGTGGCGATCACTGGGTCGTGTACGCCACCATTAACAATGGCGAAGTTCTCAAACCGAATGCCAAAGCCGCCGTTCATTTTCGCAAAACTGGCACCCTCTATTAAACTGGGGCAGCTATGGGGTCTCTAGTGCTGGAGCCGATGCCCAAAATATCGGAAATAAATCCCCTTGAGAACTCGCAGGTAGGTATTGTGCTAGCCACCTACAACTGCGATCAAGCTCATTTTGCCGCTCAGGTCCGCTCCATTCAAAATCAGGATTTTCCCCGATGGCGCTGCTTGATTTCCGACGACGGTTCTAAACCTGAAATTCAAGACTTCATTGCTAATTTAGCGGCTGAAGACTCGCGCTTTATTTTTCAGATTCAGAAGACCAATTTAGGGTCATATTACAACTTTGAATCTGGTCTGGAATTTTTTCGTCAAGATGAGCAAATCACCCACATTGCTTTTGCCGATCAAGATGATATTTGGCAGCCCCAAAAGCTCTCTCGACTGCTGCAGGCCATGACTGCCAGCGGCACCTTATTGGTGCACTCTGACCTGTCGCTAATTGATGATGAGGGGAATGAATTGCACCCTTCAGTATGGGAGTATGAGAAGCGCCATCCGGAAAATCTGGATGTGGAATTGCTGCTGCTGCGAAATACCATCACGGGCTGTAGCACTATGATTGCGCGATCATTGGTTGACGACGCCTTACCGTTTCCCCCCCAGGCAAAAGCTGGAGACTGGTATCACGACCATTGGCTAGCCATTGTGGCGGCCCATAAAGGCATCATTGCCCACGTTCACGAACCGCTCGTGCAATATCGTCAGCACGGACAAAATGTCATCGGGGCCGAAAAGCAAGCGGGAACCATTCGCAAAGAAATTGCCCTTTGGCTCGCCAAAAAAGGACGACTGACCCTGCAAAGCTACCGTATTCACCGCGATTTAAGTCAAGCATTTTTTTCGCGATTTTATCCGAAGGAAAAGACCGAACAGCTCAATCCTTTTTCAGAGCAGAAATTAGACTTTGGCTGGGCCATTTTACGGCTGGGCTGCCGCAGTTTTTTCTGCGGTTATGGCTCCCAAGGCATTACGCTACGGCTATGGGTGAATAAATTTATTTTCGACTGCCGCCGCACTGGCGCCCACCTCCGTTCCTACCGGCGTCAACAGAATGCCCGATGAGTACAGTGTTGGCATCCATCATCATCGTCAACTATAACGGTGCCGGCGTCATTATGGACTGCCTGACCTCCATTTTTCAGCACCTTGATGCGGACACCATCGAGGTCATCGTGGTGGATAATGCCTCCCAAGACGGCAGCCCCGGCCTCATTGCCAACAAATTTCCCCAAGTTCAGTTAATGTATCAATCCAAGAATTTAGGCTTTGGCAGCGCTAATAATGTGGGAGCCCAGGCAGCCCAGGGGGAATACCTATTCCTGCTGAACTCCGACACGGTAATTCACAGTGACCCGTTGCCGGTGCTCATCGGCAAGCTGGAGTCCTTGCCGAATGTTGGGATTGTGGGGCCGCGATTGCTGAATCCCGACGGTAGCTTTCAGCTTTCGACGGCCTACGAGATTGGGCTGGAGGGCGAGTGGCGCACCCTCCAAGAAGTCAGAAAGTATCGTCAGCCTGAGACCCGACCGGCGCTGGCTCGCCAATATGGCGGAGATCGCATGGTGGATATTGTGGTGGGGGCGGCGATGCTGATGCGGCGATCGCATTTCCACCACATTGGCGGCTTCGACGAAACGTTCTTTATGTATTTTGAGGAATCGGATTTGTGCCAGCGATTCCGCGACGCTGGTTACCAGATCCTCTACACCCCAACCGTTTCCCTAGTTCATATTGGCGGTTACTCCGTCGCCCAGGTGGCAGGCAAAATGACCGTCGAATATCGCCGTAGTCAGCGCTACTATTACCAAAAGCATCGCCCGGAATGGGAGCAGTGGGTCTTGCATCGCTATCTGGCGTTCAAACAATGGCGACAGGCCCGTCGGAGCCAAACTTAACTGTCCTTCTATCCGTTTTCAGCGATCGCTAAGTGGCCGCAGACTGTACTAGGATGAAAGTCTGGAATTGAACCAGAACAGGCCGCTCGGTTTAATTCTGTCACTTTCTCAGCTGGGCGATTCAAGCTTTATGGGCAACACATTTGGGCATCTTTTTCGCATCACCACCTTCGGCGAATCTCACGGGGGTGCCGTTGGGGTAATTATTGACGGATGTCCGCCGCAAATTGAAATTACGTCCGAAGAGATTCAAGTCGAGCTTGATCGCCGACGTCCGGGGCAGAGCAAAATCACCACGCCTCGCAAGGAGAGCGATCGCTGCGAAATTCTTTCCGGCGTCTTTCACGGCAAAACGTTGGGCACACCGATTGCCATCATGGTGCGTAACAAAGACGCTCGCCCCCAAGACTACAGCGAGATGGCAAAAACCTATCGCCCTTCCCATGCCGACGCCACCTACGATATTAAGTATGGCTTCCGCAACTATCAGGGCGGGGGCCGTTCATCAGCGCGGGAAACGATTGGACGGGTGGCGGCCGGAGCGATCGCCAAAAAAATTCTCCTCCAGTATGCAGGCGTTGAAATCGTCGGCTACGTTAAGCGCATTCAGGATATCGATAGCGAAATTGATCCGAATGGGGTGACCCCGGAGCAGGTCGAGAGCAACATTGTGCGCTGCCCTGATACCGAAGCCGCAGAGCGCATGATTGACCGCATTGAGCACATTCGCGACCAAGGGGATTCCATCGGCGGCGTGGTGGAATGTGTCGCCCGCCGCGTTCCTAGAGGTCTGGGTGCGCCTGTGTTTGACAAGCTGGAGGCCGACCTGGCGAAAGGCGTGATGTCGCTGCCTGCCAGCAAAGGCTTTGAGTTGGGTGCCGGCTTTGCCGGCACGCTGCTGACCGGTAGCCAGCACAACGACGAGTTTTACACTGACGAGTCGGGCAATTGGCGCACTCGCACCAACCGCTCCGGCGGTACCCAGGGGGGCATTGCCAACGGCGAAAACATTATTATTCGGGCTGCCTTTAAGCCCACCGCCACTATCCGCAAAGCGCAAAACACCGTGACCAACGCTGGAGACGAAACGGTACTGGCCGCCCGCGGTCGCCACGATCCTTGTGTGCTGCCCCGCGCTGTGCCCATGGTCGAAGCCATGGTCGCCTTGGTGCTGTGCGATCACCTGCTGCGTCACCACGGTCAGTGCGAGCTGTTTAGTTAATCAAAAAAAGACGTAAGCAGATAAGGCAAAGCGCCGTATCATCTTTGTCTAGGTGGATATTGGGACAACTATGGGTCTGTCGCGAATTTGGGTCGTGGCTAGTAATGTTTTTAAGGAGGTGATTCGCGATCGCGTCCTTTATTTGGTGGTAGTTTATGCGGTGCTGATGGCTGCTGCCGCCGCCTTACTACCGCAAGTAGCCGCTGGAACCGAAGACAAAATTATCCTGGACATTGGGTTGGCGGGCATTCATCTGCTCGGCCTTGTAGTCACTGTCTTCGTCGGGACTGGCTTGATTAATAAAGAGATTGAGAAACGGACCATCTTGGTTCTTGTGTCCAAACCGGTGAGTCGGCTGGAGTTTATCCTCGGCAAACACCTCGGTCTGTCAGCAGTGTTAGCCGTTTTGACCGCCAGTTTAACGGTGATTTATTTTGCAATTATTCTGCTGAATCAGATCGAATTCACCGGATTTAGCCTGCTCCTAGCCATTTTTTACAGCTTGATTGAGCTGGTGCTGCTGACTGCCGCTGCCATGCTCTTCGGCGTTTTCACTAGCTCTATTCTGGCCACCTTGCTGACGATTGGGGTGTACCTGATGGGGCACCTCAGTCAAGACATCGTAGCCTTGGGCCGACTTACCGAAAGCGTCGCCTTTCAACGGATGACTAACAGTATGTACCTGATTCTGCCCGACTTAGAGCGCCTTAACTTCCGCAACGAGGCCGTATACGGCATGGTGTTGTTTCCCTCTACCCTCGAACTCGTGACTCATTTGCTCTATGGTTTGCTTTATACGTCTCTGCTGCTAGCGATCACCGTTTTTGTCTTTGCCCGCCGCCAGTTCTAAGCAATTTGTGGAGGAATAAGTCTCTGCCGAGGACGAGAAGTCAGGGGACCAGAGTACATAGCACTGCACTAGTTATCGTGGAAAGTCGTCGTTGGCAAGCAGGTGTCATTCAAGACGACTGTTGCCGACAGTAATCAGAAAGTGCAGCAGCGATCATGCCCAGTATCTGCTAAATATTTATCCGTATTCCATATTAGAGAGCACAGCTGCCGGAAACAGTCAGCTGTCTTTTAAGCTGTTTGTAACACAGGTAGACTAATGGTTGTGTCCGAAGCCAGCACAATAATGCGATCGATCCTAAACCGAACTGCTGTGTAAAGTTACGGACGCGCTGTTACATTGGCAATTAAATATTTTTACGGAAGCCAGGATTGTCAATCATGTGTGAAATTCATGTAAACAGTAATACATGATTGCGTCTAGTCTTTGCGGAAACTTCACAGAGAGACCGTCAATCTCTTACAGGTAAGTTTCATGACGACGCAACAGTCTTCCTCCTGATTTGCTTGTGCACGTCTACCGAATTTGATTGAGCTCTAGCTTTGGGAAAGTGATTCTAACTGCACAAAAATCGTGTCAGCAATGTCTACAGGTAGCTGACGGTTTGGAAAGTATTTTTGCTTTACAGCATTTCCTTGCCTGGTGAGGCAGTTACTCTGCCTGGGGACAAGAACTTCAGGACATTTTTGTACCTCATTGGCTTCAAAAACGCTGTATCTAATTCTCCCTTAAGCGTTGTTGAGGCTTGCCATCAAAGCGGTCTTTTCCCAGCGAAATTATCCATTCATAAGCTGAAATCATCTTCAGGGAAATTCCATGAAATTTAATTTAGCAACTGCGATCGCGGCTCCGGCGGCGTTCTTAATTGTGCTGCCTAGCCAAGCTGCAACCTTGGTTAACTTGAATCAGAACGTTTTCAAGTTCAATACCGGCACGCCTGAATCAGAACTGCAATCGAGCTCTGCTGCGCGGATTAACCTCGGTGACACCACGATTTACATCGGCACCAATCAGGTGTCTGCGATCAATCAAGATCCCATTGTGACCAGTTTCACCAATGGTGTACGTAATTGGACTCAAAGCTATGACACCTCGGCCATCGACGCTCGGGGAATGGGGCTGCTCTATGATGAAGGCTCCGCTAGTCTCTACGGCGTCTTTACTGCTGATGGCGGCTCCCAAGGCGCTAACACCTTTGGCGCGGCGACCCAGGGCGGTTGGTTGTCAGGATATGGTCGTGGTGGCGGTCCTATGGCCAGTGTCTTACTCAAGCTCAATCCCAGTACGGGAGCAGTTGAGGACGGCACCTTTATCCGTGCCCAGACGAGTGACGGCAACACTAATACCCTGCGGCCAACGAATCTAGATTTTGTCAACGGCGAGGTTGTTTTCTATGGGGACTCATTCTTTAGTCCCTTGGGCACGAATGGTAATCCTTTCGATAGCGATGCCCGCACAACAGATGAGGGCAGTCCGTTTGACTATCGTGTCGTGTTGTCGGCAGATTTGTCAGATGCCACAAGCGCTGAAGCCATTGGCTGGAATGGGTTGACGGCATTTAGCCCACTGGCAGAGGAGACAGGCGAAACTGACGATGTCGATGAGGACGATGGCAGTATCGATGTCGGCGACGAGGTCGATGATGACGTGGATGACGCCGACGATGATGAAGGCGATAACGACGATGCCGTCGATGATCAGGCTGATGACGATGGCGGTGCCGACGATGACGATGGCGGTGCCGACGATGATGATGTCGGCGACGAGGTCGATGATGATGACGTCGATGATGCTGATAGCGGCGATACCGATGATCAGGCTAATGACGACGGCACGAATGATGTCGACAACGGCAATGTCGATGAAGGCGAAGATGCCACAGATGATGCTGATGAAGGCAGCGCTGCTGGGGATGATGCTGACACCGGCAACGATGTCGATGGTGATGATATGGCAGATGCGGGCGACGACGCGGATGGCGACTCCTCGGATGACCCAACTGATAGCGAAATTGCGGACGAAATTGATGA
>JBCCNE010000079.1:0-13092 GCA_039026015.1 Cyanobacteria bacterium P01_C01_bin.70
ACAGCCAGGTTAATGAAAGCTTGATGACTTAAGTTGCTGTCTACGTTGAAATTTGTGCCATCAAAAATGCCTGACGCGCTGGTACAGCGGACTGTAAATAGAGCTATACGTAAAACGAGAGCGAAAATGCCAGTCTTTTGCGCCTGTGGCGAACTATTGATCAGCGTCTCCGGCAAGCCTACTGCACGTGCCGTGTTGCTGTACGAACTGCAGAAGGGCTAACTGGCAGGACGTTGGGCGTTTCGACACACTTTAAGTGTTCGCAAGTCGAAGCTGTGGCCAGCGAGTCTTGCTGCCCAGCGGGGAGCACAGTTATGACTGCGATCGCGCCCATCAAATCTTTCTCAGATGGCTCAGTGGCAATAATTCTAATGAGCTGGGCAGAGGCCCAGCAGTTGGTTGCTGCTCAAGGCTATCGCAGCGGAGCGCCGTGGCTTTCACCAAGGACCGATGCTTATTAAGCATCTGGCAAGAGACAGAGTGAGGAAACTCAGTATTGCTTAAAAAGCACTGGCTGCTGTTCATAGCCGTCGTCAAGCCCGTTAGGACAAGACGGCGAAGCCATCTGGCTGTGCGCTAAGCCTCGGTGTCATGGTCTAGATGGCTAAAGCTATAACTGTTACATATCGGCCTCTCTAAGAATGGAATTAAGCCATGCCAAAAATGGAGAACCTTGAAAAGGTTGAAGTGATTTCAGTGAAGGAATTGCGCCAGTGGTTTGAGGCCAATCACGAGCAGACAGAATCCATTTGGCTAGTGACCTATAAAAAAAGCGTGCCTGCTAAGTATGTCTCGATCCAAGAGGTGTTAGATGAGGTGCTATGCTTTGGATGGATGGATGGGCGACGCATGAAGCTGGATAGCGATCGCACCATGCAGCTGTTGTCGCCGCGTAAAACCGAGCACTGGTCGAAAACCTACAAAGATCGCGTTGCCAAGCTGACCCAAACGGGGCGCATGCACGAGGCAGGTCTTAAGGTGGTGGAAGCGGCCAAGCAAAATGGCGCGTGGGATTTTTTGAATGATGTAGATGCGCTGATTAAGCCGGATGATTTGGTAGCGGCCTTGGAACAGCATCCCCCGGCATTGTCTAACTATGAAGCCTTTCCCGACTCGGCCAAGCGCGATATTCTGCGGTGGATTAAGCTGGCCAAAAAACCGGAAACGCGGGCCAATCGCATTCAAAAAACAGCGGTGCTGGCGGCTCAAAACCAGCGTGCTTCGGGTACTCGCTAAGAGTAATTTACAAAGCCTGTAAATACCTGAAAGCTGCACGCTAGTTGTGGAAGAAATACTGTACAGCTCTGGCTATTGCCGACTTGTAGGCTGGCTGTGGTGCATCTCGACGTGGGGCACGAGAGAATGCGGTTTTTCCAGGCCGTGGGCTTCCATCAACGTTTGATTGCCCATGACTTTGGCCGGTTCACCGTCAGCGATAATGCGACCGTCATCAATCAGCAGCACACGATCGCAAACCTCTAGTAAAAACTCTAAATCGTGGGATGCCAGCAGCAGCGTTTCGCCCGCCTTCTGCAAAAACTGAATCAGGCGCCGTCGGGTGCGCAAGTCCAAGCTGGCGGTGGGCTCGTCGTAGAGCAGAATACGAGGACACATGGCCATCAGTCCAGCGATGGCCACCATTTGCTTTTCACCACCCGAAAGGTGATGGGGGGGCCGATGGGCTAAATTGCGAATGCCCGTAAGGTCCAAAGCCGCCTCAACGCGCTCGACCACTTCGGCTTCCGAAAGCCCTAGGTTTTGCGGGCCAAAGGCGATATCGTCTCGCACCGAAGGGGAAAATAGCTGGTCTTTGGGGTCTTGAAATAGAAAGCCAACTTCTGGACGGAATTGATGAGGCTCGACCGGCTGATCAAATAGGTGAATGTTGCCGCTTTGGGGCGCTAGCAGACCACACAGCAGCATGAACAAGGTGGTTTTGCCACAGCCGTTGTGGCCAATCAGCCCTACCCGTTCGCCTTCGCGGATGGTAACGCTGATATCTTGCAAAATGCCGGGGTTGTCGGGATAAGAGAAGCTCAGATTTTGAAGAGCGATCGCCTCGGCGGGTTTGAGGCCGTCGGCCACTAACGGAATCATCAGAGTCGGAGGCGTGCTCGAGGAGACGGAATTGAGTGACTGTTTCATAACGGTGATAAAAAGAGATCCCCAACAACAAAACTAATAGCGGCTAGCCAGATCAAACCAGTGGGCAGCGCTATCATCGTGCCCCCAGACGGATGGTTCGGTTGATAATGCAGCGGCGCTTTGTGGCCGTAGCCTCGCAGTCGCATCGCCTGATAAACTCGCTGTGACTGTTCATAACTGCGCAGCAGCAAACTACCGAGCAGCGACGCTAGCCAGCTCCACTGCCGCCGCATGGTTTGCCGCAACTGACCATAGCCTCGCAGTCGCATCGCCTGTCGCATCGTGACGAGTTGATTGGCCACATCAAACAAATATCGATAGGTCAACAGGGTCATATCTGTAAGCAATGGCGGCAGTCCCAGCGATCGCAGGGCTTCCAATAAGGATAGAAACGGGGTGGTGCCCAGCAGCACGAAACCCGTGGTGAGAATGGCAAAAAACCGCCCGGCGATCAGCGCTGCTGTCTGCAATCCTTCCAATCGCAGCGCCAAAAACGACCACTGCCAGAGCACAGTATCTCCAGAAATCCACGGCAGCAGTCCCACCATCGCCACGATAAACAGTCCTGGATAAGGCAGTCGCCGCCGCAGATAGGCCAGCGGCAACTGTGCCCAAAGGTAGAGTCCAAGAACGACGCTAAAGACCGCCGGCAGCAGGATTAAGTGACGCACCATCGCGATCGCAAACATCAGCGCCAGCAAACTCACAAGCTTGGGTCGCGCCGCCCATCGATGAATGGCGGATTGTCCTGGAATAAAAATATCTGCATGTAGACCGACAGCCATAGACGTTTAGCTACCTAACAGGTCAGGTTTGACACGTAACAAGAAAAAGCAGAGAAGCACGGTGAAAGTACCCTCCAAAAAAATCAGGGGAATGTGGGCCACCATTAGCGCCGTCAGAAAGCCTTGCTCAGCGGCGCGATCGAAGGTTGCAGGAATGGTAAAAACCACTAGCCCAAAGAAAATCAGCGCGGACAATCCCACTCCGAGCGCCCCTGATAAAAAGCTAAAAATGCCTAGCGCGACTTTGGGCGAAAAGATTTTATTAAGGCGATGTCGGTGCTGAAAAAGCTGTCCGGCTAGCAAGGCTGGGACTCCCATCATGACGGCATTGACCCCCAGCGAGGTTAGTCCACCATGCCCCAGCAAAATTGCCTGCAACAGCAGCCCAATCAAAATGGCAGGCCAAGCATACCAATCTAAAATTGCTCCTAAGAGGCCATTTAATACGAGATGAACAGTCACTGGCGGCAGCGGCAAACTTAGAGAAGAGCCGACGAAGAAAGCTGCCGCCAATAGCGCCGCCTTGGGTACTTCTGCAGGGGACGCAGCAGTGCGATTAATTTGGCGGAGGACGGCCCAGGTAACGCCGCCCGCGATCGCATAACCGGTCACGAAAATGGGCGCAGGCAAAATGCCGTCGGGAATATGCACGCTTACTTACCTCGTCGCCCAAAGTACAGCGCGGTGCCGACACAGCCCCAGGTAACGGCCCCGGCGATTACTACCCGCTGCAGCAGCGTCAGGCCTGGGTCGTTGACAAAGGTACTGGTGATCGTCCCATCCGCCTCGACCGGAATCACGACGATGTCGCCGTGTCCCGCCTGCCGCACTGAGACCTCCCAGTTGCCTGGTGCCGTGGGCACAAACGCATACTGCCCGGTCTCGTCAGTCTGTCCGGAGAAAACCGGAGTTTGCGGATCGTCAGGGGCAAACACTTGTACCGTAGCGGCGGCCATCGGTTCTCCGGAGTCGTAGGCCGCCTGAATCTGCACAGCCGTGGCGATGCGAGCCTGGACATGGGCTCCATGGGCGATCGCGGCGACGGGACTTAGCCCCACTGCCATCACTGCTAAAACCGTTGCCGATAGCTCCCGTCGGCCCGCCAGAACGTCCGCTATCATAGGCGACTAACGAGTTGAGTTTCTTCGCAGTGCCCCTCGCCCACATGGCCTAAGCTAGGCAAAATTTCCATCAGCATCTGATAGTCTGCAGGAGCAAGCTGGGCTTCCAGCGCAGCCATATCGACGTCTAGCGTATTGCCGTCAGCGATCGCGGCCAGCGGGTCAAATCCTAGCGCGCCAGTATTAATATCATCGTCTGGGGGAGCCTCGCCGTCACCAAATAGGTGATCAAAATGGAAAGTCGCCTCTAAATCTGCCTGACTGCCCGACTCCAGCAGCCCCTTACGCTCTTCCCCAACGAAATCGCCACAGACGAATTCCAACGTCGGATCCAGCTTGAGCACAAAATCAATCGTTTCGCCATCTTTAGCGGCCGTCCCTTCAAGCCATAGGGTTTGTCCAGCAGCGGGACCGCTCTCGGCCGGTTCCATCTTCCATGACAGCGCGTTATAGCGCCCAGCTTCCGCCTCTATTGACTTCACAGAAACGGGCTCAGCGTTGGCGTCGCCAGCGGCCAAATCGACGGTAATGGATTCCTCTACACTGGCGGTTTCAGTGGCTTCGGGGGTCCCACCAGCTTCCGCGTCAAATGGCGGATCGCTTTGGTACGCAGTGACCTCAGCCAGCGTCACGTACACATGGTCGAAATCAACCTGCCAGCCATCCTTAGTCACAAACCCTTGACGAACAAAGTCTTCACCATTAGCCCGCACTACCAATTCCCCAGTCCCGTCATCGGTTGCTGAAGCGGCTGTCTCCTCGCTGGGGGAATCATCGGTGGTCTCAGAAGTTGGTGAATCATTGGGGGCGTCTGAAGCAGTAGGGGCACCGCACGACCAAAGCAGTGTTGGCAGAGCAACTACGGCTGCTGCCGATAACCATAGCTTGAGTTTCATCATCGAGCACACTTAGAAATTTGCGCGAATAAACCTGCTGCTGGCTTATTCACACTATTTAGTTAAGCCACCTCCATCCGGAAAAACAATACCCCCCTAGGGCATAGAGCCCACAAAGTACATCTAATGTAAAGTTATCGTCGCTGCTGCAGCGTTCAATGCGACTTTATTAGCTGCACCAAACGCTGCAGAATGAATCTAGCGCCTGAAGCGATCGCTGCCGCTCAAAGCAGTCGGGATGCCAAAATCACCACTCGCCGGGTTCGTTAATCGTTCTCATCGCGAATTGAACGGGGGGTGGGATAGATGGCGATCGGTGGCGCACTGCCATAAGCTTCTGTTAGCTGATCAGCCGTCAGTTCACTGATAACTTTGAGCTGAACGGGCTCTTCACTTAAATATTGCTCAGCATAGGCGGCCCCGAGAAATGGTTGGTAGTTGGGGCGATCGCTCAAATAAAAGCCCATAAAAGCGGCATTCAACGCATGAGCATAGTGACTGCTGAGTTCGGGATCAGGCCCTGTGAGCAGTGACGCTGCTCGCGGCGAAATATCAACCTGATCCCCAAAATCAACGTCTCCGTTGATGGAGACGTGGCTAGCGGGAATGAAGGCTGCTAGATGCTTGTTCGGGGTTTCTAGCCAAACAAAGGGATGAATCTGCTCGGGCACAGCGGGGGCCACGAAGTCGCCTGACCCCGTCACGATCATGACCGGCTTTTGAATCTGGGCCAGATTTTCTGGGCCGAGCAGCACGCTGGTGACGGGACTGTAAGCTATGACGGCGCTGACGCGCTCGTCGACCAGGTCGTAGTCGGCCAGAGGCAGTAGGGCTGCCCGACACTGCAGCAGCGTCGAAAGATTCAGCACGTACTGCACCGGATCGCAGGTTGCCTGAATGAATTCTTGATTAAGGGGAGCCCCGGCTAACGCCAGTGCCGTATAGCCGCCAAATGAGTGCCCAATCACGCCGACGCTCTCTAAATCAAGCTGTTGAGCATAGGTCGGGTCGTCGGCCAGGGTATTCAGAAGGGTCTTGATATCCCAAGGCCGATAGACAAATTCTTGGGGATCAATGCCTTCATAAGATAAATTGGCGAGAAACTCCTGCCGATAGTTGGTATCGCTGCCGGGATGTGCGGGCACTGCAACCGCAAATCCGTAGGAGGCTAAATGCTCAGCCATGCGGGTAAATTCCTGGCGATTAGACCCCAGGCCGTGGGAGATGACGACCAACTGGGTCGCCGTTGAGCGCTGCTCCGGCAAGTATAAATCAACCGCAAAATTGCGCGCTTGCCCCTCGGGAATGT
This sequence comes from Cyanobacteria bacterium P01_C01_bin.70, assembly GCA_039026015.1. Classification (GTDB taxonomy): domain Bacteria; phylum Cyanobacteriota; class Cyanobacteriia; order Phormidesmidales; family Phormidesmidaceae; genus Halomicronema. Next base: position 6,257 of record JBCCNE010000079.1, read on the forward strand.
CGGAGAACTGGTTGCTCAGTTGTAAAACCGTTTTTGTAAAGCGAGTCCCGCCGCGATCGCGCAGGTCAGGAACCGTTTCCCAGTCGATCGAGCCAGCAGTCGCGGCCACTTCGGCTGCCGACTGGGCCGCGATCGCCTCTAGCGCTGCATCACGATAGCTGAAATAAGACGATACTTCCTGCTGTAAGGTCAACAGGCGACCCCCATCAATATGAATGCCAACCGCGGGGAAAGCCTGCAAAATACCCAGGATTGACAGTCCTTCAGGGTCGGCAGCCGACAAAATAAGTGCTGCTCGGATCGCTTTTTGACCATTCAGGCCAGACGGTGTCTGAATGATGTCACCTAAGCGAGTGAGAAAATCGGCCCCAATGTTGGAGTAAGTTGCTTGTGAAATCGCGACCGGACTCACCTGAAACTGGCGATTTAGGGCTTCTTGAAACTGTTCTCGACCGGCAGGCGGCAGGTAGCCCAGATACGTTTCGAGTTCGTCAGGCGCTTCTCCAGTTTCGGCAAAGGTCTGCAAATCGCTGATGGAAACCGACACGCTAAACAAGCCCAGCCCAATTTGCAAATATTCGGCACTGTGAGCGGAGCGCGATTGCCAGCCATCCAGAGCGACCAGGCCAGTTGCGATCGCCACGATCAGGCCACCTTGTTTGAGCCATCGTTTCATACGCCTCCTTGGTTTCACTGAGACTTGATTTGTCGGCCTTTCCAATTTTATTGCGAGTTCATGACGACCAGGGGCTGAAGTAAGATGAGCTTATCTATCCTCCGGCGCTGCTACGGCTGCTTACAGAAATCCGGTTGTTTAGTCCCTAATGTATGGGACAGGCCCAGCGGGACCGAGTTCCTCGTCTCGCAAGCTTTATTAACTTCCTTCGGACTTAAACAGAGGCTCCTTGTATTCCAAAAATCTTGGGGCTGTTGAATCCGATTTCCTCACATTTGGGATCAAGAGGCCAAAATCGGATTCAACGACATCAGTCCTGTTTCTGTAGTTGAGAGGGACGCTGCCGGTCATAGACGATTGGCGTCAAGAGAAGACGTAGACAAAACAAAATCCCTCCGGCGGCCACGGTAGGCTACGAGAGGGATTGACGTCGAACCAGTCGCGAAAGCTAACTGATGATTACTTGAGGGCGACCTTGGCACCAGCATCTTCGAGCTGCTTCTTGGCATCCTCAGCGTCATCCTTAGCCACGGCTTCTTTGATGGCTTTGGGCGCTGACTCAACGATTTCTTTTGCCTCTTTCAGACCCAAGCCAGTTAGGCCGCGCACCACTTTAAGAATGGCAATTTTCTTGTCAGAGGGTACTTCTTCAAGCACTACGTCGAATTCAGTCTTCTCTTCTTCGGGCTCGGCCTCAGCACCTGCCGGCGCCCCAGCCATCATGCCGGGCATCATCATCATGCCACCACCAGAAGCAGAGGCATCAACGCCAAAAGCCTCTTCAATTTGCGTAACCAGTTCAGAGGCTTCCAGCAAAGACAGGGATTTTAGCTCTTCGAGAATTTGGTCAGTTTTTGCGGACATGAGGTCTCTCCTAAATTACTAATCGCGAATTGCTAGTCGCGAAAATACAATTACAAAACGGTCAAACAAGTCTGAAACCGGCTTGGCTAAGCGGCTTCGTCTTTTTCGGACACGGCCTTGATGGCGCGCACCAAAGACGATGGAACTTCTTTGATGCCCACAGCCAGCTTCTTGGGAACGGCATTGGTGCCCACGGCCAGCTTGGTGGGAACGGCGTTGATTGCACCGGCAATGCGGGCAATCAGCTCTTCCTTGGTCGGCAGCTCAGTAATGGCGTCAAGCTCAGCGAGGCTCAGCGCCCGCCCTTCCATAACGCCGCCGCGAAGTTCGGTCTTCTTGGTGTCTTTTTGGAAGGATTTATAGGCTTTGATCGCGCCGCCTAGGTCATCTTGCACGAGCAAAAATGCTGACGAGTCTTTAAGAAACTGCGTCATGGGCTGCCAGTTGTCGTCATTTTCGACGGCAATGCGCATCAGCGTGTTTTTGGTCACTTTGCAGATGGCACCTTTTTCCCGCAGGCGATTGCGCAAGTCTGAGATTTCAGCAACGGATAAACCTTTATAGTCAATCACCATCGCCAGTTGAGCTTCGCTCAAAAGCCCCTGCAGCTCAGCGACAATCTCCTTTTTGTTTTCGAGTGTTCTACCCATATCGGTCTCACCTCCTTTTGGGTTGAGAGCCAGTCGTCAATTAGTTTTCTGCTCACGGGGGCAAGCAGCCATCAAAAAAGCCTCGGCACATACCGAGGCTTCAGACTTTCTCACAGGCGCGTCGGCCTTTTTGGCGCGATCGCGTTGCTAGAAAACTTCTTGAACCTCGGTAGGACTTACAGAATGGCCTACTGTCTGCGGTTATATATTCAATTAGGGACTGAATGTATAGCCGAGATGTCACCCCACTTATGACAAAAAACTAGACTGCTTCTGCTAACTTAAAGTCGCGCAGAGCACTAATATCAACTTCAATTGAAGGTCCCATTGTAGCAGACACGTAAATCGTACGCCAGTAGCGACCTTTTGCCCCTGAGGGTTTGTTGCGATCAACGCACTCTTGCAGCGCTTTTAGATTGACTAACAGATCTTGGGAATCGAAGTTGGCTTTACCAAACTGCACGTGAACGATGCCGCTTTTGTCAGCGCGGAACTCCAGCTTACCCGCTTTGAACTCTTCAATCGCGGTGGGCAAATCGGTTGTGACCGTCCCGCCTTTGGGAGAAGGCATCAGACCCCGAGGCCCCAGCAGGCGACCCAGCTTAGCGATTTTCGGCATCATGTCGGGCGTGGCAATAAGCACATCAAAGTCCATCATGCCCTTCTGAATCTCGTCGATCAGCTCCTCAGACCCCGACAAGTCCGCGCCAGCACTGGTCGCTTCGGACACCTTTTCACCGCGCGCAATTACGGCAACACGAACGGTTTGACCAGTTCCTTTGGGCAAAATCACCGTCGTTCGCAACTGCTGATCAGTATATTTCGGGTCGATGCCTAAGCGAATGTGTGCTTCAGCGGATTCAACAAATTTGGCTGTTGCCGTTTCCTTCAGCAGCGTCAGCGCTTCCAGGGGCTCATACGGACGATCCTCAACCTTGGCCAGCAACTCCTTGAGTCGCTTAGAAACTTTTTTAGTCATCTATTTAACTCCTTGGGGTCTTAACGAAGCTTTCGCCTCTTCCCCTGTCAGTGAACCTAATTATCGAACAAGTGGGCGATCGCGCTTCGCCCTTTCATCATTAATCAGCCACGGTCACGCCCATGTTGCGGGCAGTGCCTTCGACAATGCGCATTGCCGCTTCGATATCATTGGCATTGAGGTCAGGCATTTTAGTCTCAGCAATCTCCTTCAGCTGAGCCCGAGTAATCGCCCCCACCTTATCTTTGTTTGGCTGTCCAGAGCCCTTCTCAATGCCGATCGCTTTTTTGATCAATACCGATGCCGGCGGCGTCTTAAGCACAAAGGTAAAACTACGATCTTCGAAGACCGAAATCTCTACCGGTACTACTAAACCCGCTTTATCGGCGGTGCGGGCATTGTACTCTTTGCAAAATGCCATAATATTGACGCCGTGCTGACCCAACGCCGGGCCAATCGGCGGCGCTGGGTTGGCTTTGCCCGCAGGAATCGCCAACTTAATCAGTGCAACTACCTTCTTTGCCATCGGTTAACTCTCTTTTTGTACCTGATTAAACTCTAGTTCGACCGGGGTATCGCGCCCGAAAATGGAGAGCAAAGCCTTGAGCTTGCTGCGTTCAGGACTTACCTCAATCACTTCGCCCTCAAAGTCCTTAAATGGCCCCGACAATACTGAAATGCGATCTCCCGCTTCCATATCGACTTTGATTACCGGCTGTTGCTCTTGCGTCTGCTTAAAGATGCGCTCGACCTCAGCTCGCCCCAAGGGCATAGGCTTGACGTGACCGCGCCCGCGACCATATGCCCGACGCTGCTCAGCACCCACAAAGTTAATTACGTGGGGGGTGTTCTTAATCACCTGCCAGGCTTCGTCGTCCATGATCATGCGAATTAGCACGTAGCCTGGAAAAACTTTTTCCTCAACGTTGGTGTGCGAGCCATCCTTGCGAACTTTCTTGACCGGCGTCTGGGGAATCTCAATTTGCAGCACCTTATCGACAACATCAAGGGTTTGCAGACGCTGTTCTAAACTGGCTTTGACTTTTTTTTCGCAACCTGACGCCACCTGAACGGCATACCACCGCGCCGGTTTCCGCTTCGGTTCGTCGCCATTGTCTTCAGCGGCATCAAAGTCGCTGTCGGGAGTGTAGTCTGCTTCAGAAACCATTTAGAATACCTGTCTAGATGCCCAGCCAAACAGTTGATCAATAAGGTAAATCAACGTGGCTGATAAGCTCACCATTAAAATCACTGCTGCTGATTCGCTAATAAGCTGCTGGCGCGACGGCCAGACAACCTTAGCCAACTCATCTTTAGTGCCTTTCAGGAAGGCTACAGCATTCGCGTTGGAGTTGGGTTGATTTGCCGAAGCCTCGCGGATCGTGTCTTTTTTCTCAGCTGCTTTCTTAGCCACGCGATTGCCCTTACTTAACGTCTAATTTCAAAAACCCCTGGCTTTATTACTGGGGCATTACCACCAATAAAACATCACCAAACCCAAAGATTTTGCGGGCAAAACCTTTGGGTTTGTGGTGTTATTCACCCAGCGCGCCCTCGAGGACTCGAACCCCGGACATCAGGTTTTGGAGACCTGCGTTCTACCAACTGAACTAAGGACGCATGTGGCAGCCCTGTAGGGCCTTTATGCTATCACGGATAGCCTTGCCCTGATGCCTAAACCGTACGGTCAAACCGTTGTTTCAAGCGAGTAGCTTTACCAACGCGATCGCGCAGGTAATAGAGCTTCGCCCGCCGTGCCTGACCTCGGCGCATCACCTTGATATTGGCAATACGAGGGGCATGAACCAGGAATACCCGCTCAACTCCAACCCCTTGAAAAATGCGGCGCACGGTAATGGCCTCGTTGATACCGCCATTGCGCTTAGCAATGACTGTGCCCTCGTAGGGCTGCACCCGTTCCTTTCCCCCTTCCTGAATGCGAACTCCCACGCGAATGGTGTCACCCACGTAAATTTCAGGTAGGTTTGTCTTGATATAGTCCGCCTCTAGCGAACGAATTGCTTGCTCGGCATTCATGGTTTTTCAAAAAGCGCACAGTCTCTAATAATAGGATAGGAAATTAGGCTATGTCTAGCCCCAATTTTGAAAATAGTAAAAATTAAGTTTGGTATAAAAAGCTATTTCAGCCAATCCGGGCGTCGCAGCAGCTCAATATATCTACAACTGACTTGCCGGAGTCTAACAATGGCTGGTATTGCTACAGCAACTAACTTGATAAGCATGGTATTTGCTTCCAGTTACCGAATAGCCACGAATCCAGCTTCACTCAACAGCTGTTGGCCTTGTTGAGTCAGCAGCAAATTGGCGTAGGCCTCTCCTCCCTGCTGATCGGGGCTGCCGTCTTCGCGGAAGATAACAAATAGACGACGCGTGAGAGGATAGTCGCCGCTAAGGAAAGCCTCACTGTTGATTTGGTTGCGCTGGGCCGGACAATTTTCGGGAGTTACGTAAGGGGCAACGTAAGGTTTGACGAGTTGGTCGGGCTGGCGACCGATCGCGATGGGTTTTACCGTGCATTGCCCAACTACCTCTGGGGCCGAGGCATAGTAAATCGCGCCGGGGGTGCTATCTACCAGGCGCAGCGCTTCGGTTGTTGTGTTGGCACTAGTGACGCTGGCCGCTAAGGGCGAGTCGCCGAGCACGGTGCTAATGAAAAATTCCACGGTGCCGCCGCTGGCTGGTCGTGAGATGGGGGCAATGGGCAGATTAGGGCCGCCGACTTGACTCCAGTTGGTCAGGTTGCCTAAGTAAATGTCGCGCAGTTGGGTCAGGGTGATGCCTTCAACGGGAAGGTCAGTATTGACCGCGATCGCCAGTCCTTCTAGCGCCACGGGAATTTCTTTGAGGCTGTAGCCCTGCTGTTGGGCCACCTGCTGTTCTTCAGGTTTGAGCGATCGTGACGACTGCGCAAAGGACAGTTGTTTGTTGAGCAGCATATCGATGCCCGTACCCGATCCTGGAGCCGCACCAATGGGGGTGGTGTAGCGCAGTTGGAACGAGGGAATAGTTTGCTGAATCACCGGATCGACGACGCCTCGTACGGGAGCCCAAGTCGTACTGCCGCCGTAGTTAAACAATCCCGAGGGAACATCCTGCACATTGCTAAATTGCTCACCACCGCCAGTTACGGAACCGCTGCCAGATGTGCCGCTGCCGATTCCCAGTAGGTTGCTTGGTCCCGAGCCGCTGCCGCGCGATAGCAGCCAGTAGCCACCTCCCAAAAGCCCTAGGGTAATTAGGAGTGCGGCGATTAAAACTGAGGTTTCGTTTTTGCTACTCATGGTGGGTTGGTGAGAAGGTGGCAGGAAATGGGTAAGCAGTTCAGATTAGGTGGTAAAGGGAGGCGTGATGGCTCTGTTATATCAGTAAGCTGAGTCGTAGTTGGCAATCGTGACGGTGCCGCTAGCTGTTGAGTGACTGTGGGATTTTTTTTCAGCAGCCATGCTGTTGCCGCAAAAAATCAAGAGCAGCCATTCGTAGGTTAAGCCATCGACTATCTAGGCGGTATAGCAATCCGTATAAAGGTCAGGTCGGTTAAAGTGGAGGAAACGTTGGGAGTCCTGCCGATGCCCGCCGCCTACAGTCTCGACCTGCGCCAGAAAGCGATCGCCGCCCTCGAAGCAGGGCACTCCAAAGCCGCTGTCAG
>JBCCNE010000080.1:0-13048 GCA_039026015.1 Cyanobacteria bacterium P01_C01_bin.70
GGTAAGTTGACGGGTTGTTGGGCCTGCTTGGGTTTGACTTGAATACCCGTCACGCCCGCGTCATCACCCTCAATTTTCAATAAGCGGGAGCGGCTCCAGTGTTTGACATTGGACATTGCCAACAGGTCTTGCACGTGGGGGTCTTCTGCGGGCGGGTCTTTGAAGGTCACCAGATGAACAGTTGAGGCAAATTTGGTTAAGACTTGAGCTTCCTCAATCGCTTCTTGGTTGGAACCAACGACAGCGACTTCGCGATCACGATAGAAGGCCCCATCACAAGTGGCGCAGTAACTCACTCCGCGTCCCAAAAACTCGGACTCACCTTTAAAGGAAGCAGTACGTCCCATGGCTCCAGTTGCCAGCACTAGGGCACGGCCTGTAAAGATGCCTTCAGGAGTGTAGACCGTTTTGCGATCGCCCGCTACATCAATGCCAAATACCTGGGCGCGACGATAATCGGTACCAAATGCGATCGCCTGCTCACGCATAACAGTTAACAAATCTTCGCCGCTAATATCTCCTGGAACGCCTGGATAGTTGGCAATTTTGTGTGTAATAGCCAGGGCTCCCACCGCTGAATTTTTGTCAAGGATGACGGTTTTAAGATCAGCGCGTGAGGTATACAGCGCGCAGGTGCAGCCAGCTGGCCCTCCACCCACAATTACAACATCGAATTCAAAGGTGTCCACAATTATGGTCTCCTATCGACAAATTCAAAAAGGTATTAGTATTTACGTATTGGCTCTCTGCATCGTCCGGCATTAAAAAATGATTGAACTCGAATCACCTCAAAATTTGAGGCTGGAAAGCCACAATCGAGTTCAGCTGCATAAGCCATAAACTCCAACATTGCAAATCTACTTGCCGATTTGCAGCGCTTACACGAAAGTCCATCAAAATGCCTCAAGCTGAGATTGATTTCCAACCGCAGAACATGGGGAAGCTGACCCATGGAAGTTGTGCGCCCCAATCTATACAGGCCTAGACAGGCTTTAATCATTCACAGGCATCCCTTAACCAAGACTCCAAACAAGCCTGTCACAGACCAGAAAGTGACCAACGTATGTTGCGGATTCATTGGGTTTGGCCTGCCTCCAAAAAATCAGCTATTGTCCCGAGCGGAACTGATGATTAGTTTTACTGCTCACTACATGCTGAATCTATTAGTTTAGTTAAAATTTTATATCATTTAAGGCCAATTTTATCGAGACTCAATGACATTTGCTTTGAAGATGATTCATAAACTTTATGGACGCCAGTGATACCAGGATTCTCACACCTCATACTTCAATTTGGCGTAGAATCGCTCAAATCCTTGATCCTTTATTCGCGATATTCTCAGAACTCCTGATGACTGCCTTTGTAAAGTAGCTTAGAAATGAGCATTTTTTGCAATCCCTTGAGATATATCCGCCTCCTTTCAAGTCAAAATTGCGGCATTACAAAAATTTACATATAGACCTCTGCAAGGCAGTAGTCTGACTTCAGTACTATCGATGATGTAGATAAATATAAATAGATATAAATATTGCAGCTAAATTGTAGTTGGAAGTTTCAGTGTTGGCGGGAGTAATAAGCGGCATTTGTGTGAGCTATGCTACGCTCTACCGCTTACATAGCGGGTATTTTATGCCCAGCCTAATCGATAGGGCTTAATCAAGACCTTGCAAAACTAGATGACATTAGCCATCTTTCTGGTGAAAGGTAATTAGCTAAAGTTTTGGCATCTTTTAAGATTTTGATAGCCGCAGAAAAAATTAAGATCAATTTGCTTGAGTCAAATGAGATTCTAAACATAAGTTAACAGTTGTTTTTTTGAGAGAAGGTTCTGAACTATGGTGGAATTAGCTTCACGGGAATAATAAAGTCGGCTAGTAATCGGATAGATCTTGCTGGCTAACTTTGTTGAGTCTTTCTCAGTAGCTTTGCAACCTATGCAGCTTGAATATGAGGATCTGATATGACAAACGGAATCTTCTGGACTCCGCTATTTCGCTCGCTAGGCTGGTCCTATCGGGCTACTTCTGAGGCAGGCGCTCCTCTGCTAGCGGGCAACATTCGCTTCAAGGATCTTTCTGGGCGCCTGCTAGGTGCCCATGTGGCTCATGCGGGGCTGATTGTGCTGTGGGCAGGAGCAATGACCTTATTTGAGCTGGCACGCTTTGATCCCAGCTTGCCAATGTATGAGCAAAATTTGATATTGTTGCCTCACTTGGCTACGCTTGGGATTGGCATAGGCGATGGCGGCGTGGTGGTTGATACCTATCCCTATTACGCCATTGGTATGGTTCATCTCGTCAGTTCGGCAGTGCTGGGTGCCGGTGGTTTATATCATGCTGTTCTGGGGCCAGAGCGTCTGGATCAGCGAGGCTTTGGCTACGACTGGAAAGATGGTGAAAAAATGACCACTATTCTTGGCATTCATATATTGCTGCTGGGAGTCGGAGCACTATTACTAGTTTTCAAAGCTACTCGGTTTGGCGGAATTTATGATCCGTTGGTGGACCAGGTGCGGTTAGTGCAGCCGAACTTTGATCCAGGCCGCATCTTTGGCTATCTGTTTGGCATTAGCCCTAACGGCTGGACAATCACAGGCATGGCAAGCGTTGACAATCTCGAGGACGTTGTTGGCGGTCACTTTTGGGTGGCACTGCTGTGTATTAGTGGTGGTTTGTTCCATATATTTACCAAGCCGTTTGCCTGGGCTAAAAAGCGTCTGGTTTGGTCAGGCGAGGCTTATTTGTCTTACAGCTTGGGGGCATTGGCGATCGCTGGATTCAGCGTTTCAGTGTTCGTCTCTGTCAACGAGATAGCTTATCCCGTTGTGTTTTATGGTCCTATTGGCGTTACCGAAGGGTCCATTCGCGCTGCCCTTGCCAGCGTTCATGCCGCTCTCGGATTTCTGGCTCTGCTTGGTCACATTTGGCATGCCTACAGATCGTTAACTGTGTCTTTAGGTAATACTCGGGGAACCTTCTTCGACTTTATGTCAGAGCAGAAGCCTGCAATCGCCGAAGGTTCAGCAAACTAGTGGATGCTTAGACATTGGGTATGAGGTATGAGGGCGCGGAATCAAATCTTGCGCTCAAGTCTGAGACCCTCGACTCTACGATTGAATTCCCTTATTTCTGTTGCTCTTTCAACAAAACGTGTGTTCAAGGAGGATTACATCCTATGGCAGTTGCCACAGACAATATTGATGCCAGCATTCCATTTCGGGCAGGAAACGCCCGCCTCACGGACCTGTCGGGGCGGCTTTTAGGAGCCCATGTTGCCCACGCCGGACTAATCGTATTGTGGGCTGGAGCCATCACTCTTTTTGAGCTTGGCCGATTCGATATTGCTCGCCCCATGTTTGACCAGGGGTTGATTTTGTTGCCTAACCTTGCTCGCCTAGGCATTGGTATCGGAGAAGGCGGCGCGGTGGTTGACACCTATCCCTACTTTGTAATTGGTGCATTGCATCTGATTAGTTCAGCATTTTTAGGAGCTGGTGGCCTGTTTCACGCAATTAAAGGGCCCGCCAAGCTAGAAAGCAAGTTCAGCTTTTTTGGCTACCGTTGGAATGATCCCAAGAAGATGACCAGCATTCTGGGTTCTCATCTTGTACTGCTGGGTATTGGGGCGTTTTTGTTAGTCGCTAAGGCGATGATTTTTGGAGGGCTGTATGACCCTGCCGTACAGGATGTGCGTTTAATTACTGAACCGACTTTGTCTCCTGGTGCGATTTTTGGCTATTTGTTTGGGGTTAAAGGCCGCTTTTGGTTAGCTGGTGTCGACAATCTGGAAGATGTGGTTGGTGGTCACATTTGGATTGGAGCAACTCTGATTGTTGGTGGTATCTGGCATCTTTTGAGCAAGCCGCTTCCCTGGACAAGAAATTTGTTTGTCTGGTCTGGAGAAGCCTATCTTTCTTACAGCATTGGAGCTGTAAGCTTGATGGCTTTTGTCGCGACGCTTTTTGTTTCGGTCAACACGACTGTTTTCCCAACTGAATTTTTCGGGCCTGTTTTGAGCTTGGAGTTTAATCGCTTCCCAGTGTTCGTTAGCCCTGACGGGGTTAATACTAATCGCGTCTGGTTAGCCAATGCCCATTTCTGGTTAGGGTTTTTCTTCCTGCAGGGGCATATTTTCCATGCGCTACGAGCCGCTGGCTATAGCTTTAAGGAAGGACGGGTGATTGAATCAATGCGTGGGGAGGCGACTTGGTCATGACGGTGACGCAATCTAATCCTCTTCAGCCTCTGGGCTTTGTTGATGATGAAAGCGATCCAACTGCTTTTGTTGCCCAATCGCTAAATCCATATTCCTGGTGGGCAGGTAATTTCCGGTTTGTCGATTTATCCGGAAAGCTGCTAGGAGCCCACATAGCTCATGCGGGACTAATTGTGCTTTGGGCCGGAGCAATGACCCTGTTTGAGCTGTCACGCTTTGACCCCAGCCTGCCAATGTATGGTCAAGGGCTGATTTTGCTCCCTCACCTCGCCACGCTTGGTATTGGTGTTGGTGCTGACGGCACGATCATCGATACTTATCCCTATTTTGCGATTGGACTAGTGCATTTGATTAGCTCTGCTATTTTGGGCGCGGGTGGCGTTTACCATGCTGTTTTAGGGCCTGAAAAATTTGACACTAAAGGCTTTGGCTATGACTGGAGTGATGGCCGCAAAATGACTACGATCCTTGGCATCCATCTGGTGCTGTTGGGGGTAGGCGCTTTGTTCTTAGTGCTCAAGGCGTCTCAGTTTGGCGGTCTATATGATCCGGAGATTGCCGATGTCCGTCTAGTCACTCAACCTACTTTCAACCCCTTACGGATTTTTGGCTATGTGGTCGGCATCACTCCTGACGGCTGGACGCGAAAAGGTATGGCGGCCGTCAACAATTTAGAAGATGTTGTCGGTGGCCACTTGTGGATTGGCGCTATCTGCATTTTGGGAGGCATTTGGCATATTCAAACGAAGCCGACCGGCTGGGCTAAAGGGCTATTTGTCTGGTCAGGGGAGGCGTACTTGGCTTATAGTCAGGCGGCTTTGGCTTACATGGGCTTTTTTGCTGCTTACTTCGTTTGGGTTAACGGCACGGTGTATCCTGAGGCATTTTATGGTCCAGTTGGCACCACTGCTGTGGATGGAGTGATTACACCGCGCACCTGGCTGATGTTGTTTCAGGTAGTGTTTGCTTGCTTGTTGCTGGCGGGACACTTTTGGCATGGCCTGCGATCGCGGGCGATTGCGGCAGGCTACAACTTCAGTCAAATGAAGTTTAATCCTGGCGCGATATATGGCGATCCTCAGTTCAACGGTCAAATGCTATTTGAGGGCATTGTGGTGCCCCAGAGAAATGATCCACAAGTCGGCATGTTGGATACTCCCATTAGCGGCAGCTCGTTAACTCGAACTTGGATTAAGAATTTGCCTATTTATCGGGCTGGGCTTTCTCCTATCGTCCGAGGATTAGAAATTGGCATGGCTCACGGTTATTTGCTACTTGGGCCGTTTCTCAAATTAGGGCCGCTACGCAATACTGATCAAGCTCTCCTTGCCGGATTCGGCGGTGCCTCTGGGCTTGTAGTGATTCTCAGCGTTTGTCTATTTATCTACGGCGGTGCTGTGTTCCAAAGTCGTCGCAAGCCGGTCGGCAATCTCCCAGGAAATATTTCAAGCTATAGCGATTGGAGCCTCTTTACCTCCGGTTTCTTGATTGGGGGGCTTGGAGGTGTGGTTTTTGCCTGTTTCATTCTGCTTGAAATTGGGCGTTCCGGTCTCAGTTAGCGTGTTGCTGGCAATGGGGTAAAAACCTAGTCGCTGATTTAGGGAGGTTAGAAATATTTTTTGGTTATCCGTCCCTGATGAGCTTTCTTACCCCATTGCCTTCTTTAAGATTCATTTTTCAAAGACTGTTCAACGATTGATTTAATTAAACTTATGACAATTCCTCTGTTGGAGTACACTCCCTCAAGCCAAAATCAACGCGTACAGGGTTTTGAGGTGCCTGGTGACGAGCAACTGCAGCTTTTAGGTTTGGATGCCATACCAGCGGAAACGGATATTGATGACACTATTCGTGCAGCCTATCGGCAAATCTTTAACGAGCAGCAAATGATTGCAGCTAATCGACAGGTTGCGTCAGAATCTTTGCTACGAAGTGGGCAGATTACGGTACGTGACTTTATCCGCCGATTACTGCTGTCAGACTCCTTCCGGCGATTTAATTATGACACCAACAACAACTACCGATTTGTGGAGATGTGCATTCAGCGGGTGTTGGGACGCTCTGTTTACAGTGAGCAGGAAAAGCTTTCCTGGTCAATTGTTTTGGCGACTAAGGGGCTTCAGGGCTTTGTTGATCAGCTCCTTACAACCGAAGAATATTTGAGTGCATTTGGTGATTACACCGTGCCTTATCAGCGGCGGCGAATTCTGCCTCAACGCGACACTGGAGAATTGCCCTTTGCCCGCATGGCACGCTATGACAAGTATCACTTAAAGCAGCTATATCGCTCTGGACAACTACGGCGATCAGGCAATGGCGTCTCCGACCGCAGTGCCGCCATCTATAATCTGGTGATAAAGTGGGTTCCTGTGCTCGCGGCGGCTTTGTTAATTGTGACGCTATTGGTCATTCCCACTGCTTAACTGCTTGATTACTTCCTCAAGTGTTTACTGGTTTTACACAAGGGGGTAGGTAGCAGCATATTCCTAGTTCCAGCCTGCTTATGATGCTCCCATCGAGGAATCATTTCAGGTGTATCGACAGGAGGTCGGTCTGGCCTATCCCCCCAACTTGCTCTGTAGGGTAAAGCTCTAAAGCACTCGCTTCACTCGGTTTGAGCGATCGCCTGCAGATTTACTATCCAGGCAGAATGGGCGATGAGGATATTAAACTTATTTCTCTGATATCCGATGCCTTTAAAGTATTAGATAGCTTTTACAGCGCTTCTGAAACTAGAGCGTTTCATCAATTAAGGTCAGAAACCTTGTGGGATAGACATTATCATGCCCGTCCCAATTTATGAGCTAGGGGCTGAAACTCCGTTATCAAAGGGTTAGAGATTTAAATGATGAAAGTCCTTAGCAAAGCACTGAAGTATGAAACGCTGCGTAAACCAAATGGTCTGCCACTGACCCCATTGGATTTTTGTTTATTTTATTGAACTTTATTCTCAATATGATAGCTTTTTGAGGCTGTCGTAAACAACATTTCGTGATGTTAACTCCTAGCAAAATATATTTTATCTTAGGTGCTAACTTAAATTAGGGCTGTCGTCATTCAGCTGCTCAGAACTTTGACGGTAAGGGTTTTAGCTCTAGCCTGTAAGGTTAAGCTAGATATTGGTAATGCTTATCTCACAAGGTTTCTAGCTGTACTTATAATGTGTCCTAAGTGGGATAGTTACGTAAAATCTTTGAACGTTAAGCAGCTTTGAACAAATCCAAGCAAAATTGATTTAGGATTATTTTGGCAACGATATTTAAGCTTTTTTAAGATCTGTTTTATTGAGAATATTTCCGAACTAATCTGAGGCATGTTGTTGAGAATATTGCTCAACAGAATTCTAATGAATTTCTCGGCAACATGAAATTTTCAGAAAGGAATTGTGCTTATGCAAACATACGGTAAGCCGGATGTGACCTACGACTGGTGGGCCGGTAATGCCCGCTTTGCCAATCAGTCAGGTCTCTTTATATCTGCCCATGTAGGGCAGGCAGCCCTGATTACTCTATGGGCTGGTTCTTTCACACTATTCGAACTCTCCCGGTTTGATCCCTCATTGCCAATGGGAGAGCAAGGATTGATTTTGCTGCCTCACCTGGCAACGCTGGGTCTAGGCATTGGCGATGGTGGCCAGGTCATCGATACTTATCCCTACTTTGTTGTTGGAGTAGTGCATCTCATCTCTTCGGCAGTATTAGGTGCTGGAGCGTTATTCCACACCTTTAAGGCTCCATCTGACCTGAGCAAATCCAAAGGTCAAGCTACCAAGTTTGATTTTGATTGGGATAATCCTGCTCAGCTTGGCCTGATATTGGGGCACCATCTGCTGTTCTTAGGCGTAGGGGCACTGCTGCTTGTGCTCAAAGCCACAACCTGGGGCGGTTTATATGATGCCGCAACCCAAACGGTGCGGACCGTACAGCCGACCCTCGACCCGTTGGTCATTTATGGCTACCAGACTCACTTTGCCAGCGTTAGTAGCCTAGAAGATTTGGTGGGTGGCCATGTGTTTGTTGGAACGCTGCTGATTTTTGGTGGAATTTGGCATATTTTAGTGCCGCCTTTGAAGTGGGCTAGAAATGTCCTGGAATTTTCTGGAGAAGCAATCTTGTCTTACTCTCTAGGCGGCATTGCGCTGGCTGGATTTGTCGCAGCATATTTTTGTGCTGTCAATACGCTGGCTTATCCGGTTGAGTTCTATGGTCCGCCATTAGAAGTGAAGCTGGGAATCGTGCCTTACTTTGCTGATACGGTAGCTTTGCCTTTGAATGGTCATACGTCCCGCTGCTGGTTGGCAAATGCTCATTTCTTTCTAGCCTTCTTCTTCCTGCAGGGGCATCTGTGGCACGCTTTACGGGCGATAGGATTTGACTTTCGCCGAGTTGAACAAGCACTCGACGCCATGGAGTCCTAGGCATCAACGATTGCAGTTGACCTTTCCCCTCTCAACGGGGGCACTAGGAAATAAGATTCCTAATGCCCCTTTTTTCTTATCGCTACTCAGAAATTCTGATAGACGACTCTCGTTTATAGGAATACAGCTTTTAGCTCTAATAAGTCGTCAGACTCAGTTGTGTGGCAGCTATTTTCTAGAGACCAAAATAAATCCATCCTTTTACAAATCATAGGACTTACACAAAAGTCCCGCATATCCTCCAAATCTGGAGATGTTGAAGCCGGTTTCCACACATTTGGAAATCAAGGAGCCAAAATCGGATTCAACTGCGTAAGTCCTAGAGTTATTTATTTCCTTATTCCATTTCTTAGCTTTGGTGCTGTACTACTTGTTTAAAGTGTCGCTCTGCAAAAAGCTCTGTCTATTCTGATTTCGTGATGATTATCTGATTGATTGGGCCGGTTTAAGGGGAGGGGTAATTATTAAAGAAATTTTAGGAGCCTCGGACTTAATGCTGGACAAGCATTTGAATGATGCTCCTCTAATTCAACTTAAAATGCGGAGATTCTGATAACACGGATTTTTACAGGGTTTGTAAATCATCTTTAAGTCAATCGGTTGTTGGCGCTAGTCCTTTTCTCTTTGGAGCCTTGCTTTGCTTGACAAGATATCCCACTTTGCCTGAAGACAGGGACTTCAGGGTATTCACCGTCTCACTGGCTTCAGAAATGCTGTATTGCTGATTGCTCAATTAACGGAGCCGATTATGGTTCATTATTTCTCTAACCTGAGCGCCGAAGCGACTGCCGAAGCGGCTATGGCCTTACTGTTCCCCGTTCTAATTTGGACAGTAATGCTGTACTTCCTCTGGTCTCTGATAATGACACTACGGGACGGTGTAAAGCATTTGCAGCAGCTGCATCGCATTCCCTGCGATCGCTGCCGATATTACACCGGTAGTCACTACTTGAAATGTCCAGTCCATCCTGTGACAGCCTTTTCACAAGATGCGATTGAATGTCAGGATTTTGAACCAGTTGCTGACTGTCAATCTCAACTCTGCCGCCCTCGACCTGCCGATAAAGACCCACTAATTGATCGTCGTTAATTTTGATCGTCGTTCCTTAAGGCTGACAATTGTGCTGAGTTTGGCAGTCTTTTATCCTTCAGTCACCCAATGCTTTGGCAGCGAGAGTGGCAGTTCCTAAGTTTATGAATTTGGAACGGGCATGGTAAGGCTTATCCCACCAGGCTTCTCGCATTAATTGATGATGCGCCCTGACTAGGCGCGGCGAACCTGAAGGAAAATCCAGAAAGAGGGGGATGAGCTTACAATAATGGGCGTCAAGACTTGCTCGTGGTGAAGAGCGATCGCTCTCTCATAGGCTCTTTATACTAGGGAAGCGTGCTCTCTGCAGCTTTCTCTCTCCTGAATAGATTACCGAAGTGAGCATGCCCCAGTATCCCGATTTAGCTACAGCCTTAGAGGGAATCTGCCGAACATGGTGCGAAGCCCACGGATATAGTGAGCCCTTTTGTCGTAATGGAGAATGGTGGGCGTTTCCTCCTGCCGGCGTTATGCCCGTAAAAATCAAAGATGTCATGGGACACGATAGCCAGCAGCAGATTAGAATTGGGACTTTGATGCTGACACTGTGGCCTGATGGCTCTTTAGCGAGAGAGAATAAGTCTAAAGAGACTGAAACTTAAGCAACAGCAACGGTGGTTAGCGGGTCAGGTTAGCGGTACATCAACATAGACGCTAAATCAGCTTTCAAAGCCTTTTAGGTAAGCTTTGTCAACAGCAAAGAGGGACAACAGCGAAGAGAAACCCCGATTTGTGGCGCGGGCAAGTAACTTACTGGTCCCTGGTCCTGGTCGGAATATCCAATACGTTAGGGACGAGTTAAGGGAGCCGGTTCCTCGCCTCTTAAGTCAATTAAGACTTGAAGTTTGGCGATTAACGAGCCTACAGCAGCGACATTTGTTCGCCCTCGTTGTCGCCAGAGTCTGGAGATTTTAGAGGAGGGAGTTTGCCACGGTCGGAGGCGAGGCGATCGGCAAGGCGAGTGGTTTCCGGGAGGCGATATTTGGGGGTGCACTGCAGCACATAATCCAGGGCGGTGGGCAGGCTAATGCGATGGCCCACTGAAATGTAGAGGGGGTTGGTGTTGGTGCGGCTGCGTAAGACCGCGCCGATGGTTTCTTGCTGATCGACCAGGGGTACCCAAGCTCCTTTATCTAGGGGCACGTCTTCGTGGGTGCCGATAAGGCGAGACTTGGCGACGCCAATGGTTGGGCAATCCAAAATGATGCCTAGATGACAGGCAATGCCAAACCGACGGGGATGGGCCAATCCCTGACCATCGCAGAGAATCAGATCGGGCGTGAGCTTGAGGATGGAGAGCGCCGCCAAAATCGTGGGAATTTCGCGAAATGATAGCAGTCCTGGCACGTAGGGAAACGTTGTGGGACGTTTTTCGAGGGCATAGTCCACCAGTTGCAGGGTAGGAAATTCCAGCACCACAACTGCAGCGCGAGTTACCTGACCATTCTCTTCAAAGCCCGCATCTACGCCCGCAATGAGCCGAATGGACGATCTCAGTTCATCCTGTGGCCGCACCTGCGATCGCAACTTGTGTTGCAGGGCGATCGCTTGGGCAGGGGTTTGGGGCCACGTGGTAGGCGGAACAAAATCCATCAGAAAGACTTCTCAACGTTCATGGTCAGCAGCAGCAAGGATTTTGACAACATAGCAAACAGCTTTGAAAGTTTTGCTGAACTATGATCGCTAGGCTGCAATTACTTACCTCCTGCCACATCGATAAATGAACCTGTGGTGTAAGAAGCTGCATCTGAGAGTAGCCATAAAATTGCATTTGCAACCTCGCTTGCCTGTCCTCCCCGCTTCATCGGAAGAAGATGCTTGACACGCTCAACCCGGTTAGGTTCACCGCCGCTAATGTGAATATCGGTGTAAATAAAACCAGGACGCACGGCATTAACTCTAATTCCTTCGTCAGCGACTTCTTTAGATAGTCCAATAGTCATGGAGTCAATCGCTCCTTTTGATGCGGCATAGTCAATATATTCACCAGGAGAACCTAAACGCGATGCAACTGAGGAAACATTGACAATTGCACCTCCGATGCCTCCTTGTTTAGTAGACATGCGTTTAATGGCTTCTCTTGCACATAGGAAACTGCCGATAACATTCGCAGCAAAGATTCGGTTTAGGCGAGCTGAATCCATGTCTTCAACTCTCATTTGCTGCTCCAGAATACTGGCATTGTTAACTAAGGCCGTGACTGGGCCTAATTGTTTGTCTACTGCTCTAAAAAGATGGTTGACATCATTTTCAGATGCCACATCGGCAGCAATGGCGATCGCTGGCACACCCGCCTCTTTAATCGTGTTAACGATGCTTTGTGCTGCTGCTTGGTTACGCAAATAATTCACACAAACTGCATACCCTTGTTTGGCAGCGAGCAAGGCAGTCGCGGCTCCGATGCCACGACTGCCACCCGTCACGATCAAAACTTTTTCCATTGCCTGCGGTTTTACAACTACTTTTGCTCAACACGGTCAGCACTTAGCTCCAATCTTGCTCAGCACCCAGATGGCTTTGATCCATTATCTAGTATCGAGCTAAACGCTTATGCAGTTTAAAAAGGGATAAGGGGCGTTATGGTTCGCTGGTTTTTCGATAGCATCGAGTCATTCTTAATTTCATTAATATGACAGGGTTATGGGTATTCAGCTTGCATCTTCATCGCTGTTGGCGGCCTTTTGTCTAGGACTGGCTTTGCCAATGGCGGCACGGGCCACGACCAGCGTATCGCATAGCCTGATGGCACAGGGGATGCGACTCACTTCCGACATGATTATTAAGTCGCAGTTGGGAGCGCAGTGGATGGCGGCCTTTGCCCTTTTGATGGCGGCGATTGCGACCGTTGCCGGAATTGATCGATACATCCACCGGCAGCGGCTGGAGCGACGCGAACTGGCTCGCTCAATCTATAACAGCTACGCTCAAGAACCGGCCATTCGCTATGTCGCTGATATCTTGGACTTTGAGGAATATCGCCTGTTTACAGTGCAACTGCCGAATGATCGCGTAGTGCGATTTGAAGCCACCGATGAGCGACTTAAACGGGCCTTACGCTCCCATGCGCAGATGGTCAAAACCCGTCAGGGGCTTAACATCCTTACCCAGATGAGTCAGCATCCTGGCAAAATGGACGAAAATGCTATCCGGGTGCTGCAACAATATCGCGACGAAGAGTTTGAAATTGAACTCACGTTGAGAGCCTGGTTTGATGAGTTTTTAGGCGCTTTAGAAGCCTGTGAAGAGGCGATTGTCTCTGGTTTAGTAACGGCTGAAGATTTCAAGCCTTTCTTACTTTATTGGGTCCAGGTGATTGGCGATCGCAA
>JBCCNE010000081.1:0-13038 GCA_039026015.1 Cyanobacteria bacterium P01_C01_bin.70
CAAGTTAATCAAGCTAAGTTGTTGCATGTGCAAACCAATACGCAGATTGAGCTGCCCAGTCAGCTCACCATGCTGCATTTAGGCAAGCCAAATGACCGCATTCCGCCCACTATTGACGTGTCAGGGTTTCCCAATTCGGAAATTGTGTCGCGGGTTCACGCCAGCATTCGAGTCGAAGGCGACATTCACTACATCGAGGATGTCGGCAGCTCTAATGGAACTTACATCAACAACCTGCCATTGCCTCCCGGCAATCGCCATCGCTTGCGACCAGGAGATAGAATAGCGCTTGGTAAAGGAGATAAAGTTACTTTTATTTTCCAGGCTGGCTAGGTGATTTACTCTTAAGCTAATTTGCAGCCGTTTTAAGACTTTTGCTGTTTCCTACAGGTTGAGTGATGTGATTACCCTCTCGCTACTACATCCTCTAAATAAAAAACCAGTACAGCACTGGACGTTTGAAGAAGACACCGTCATTAGAATTGGACGCTCGACTGAAAATCAAGTTGTTTTGTATAGTGCTGTGGTGTCTCGACATCATGTGGAACTCAGACAAACAGATGCAGGCTGGGAAATTGTCAACCTTGGCACGAATGGCACTTACTTAGACGGTAAGCGAGTGGCTCAGGCGATCGCGGAAGACGGCATCATAATTCGCTTAGCGCGATCGGGACCCAATATTCAAATTAATATTGCTGAAGATAGCAGCGACCCGATGAAAGCCCTGCGTAAACTCAAAACCGAAGCTGAAAGCCGCACACAGATTGATATTAGTGAGCCTGAAGAGCCAGCGTCGCCTATGCGGCCTACCAGGATTGATGAAGAGCAGGATGGATTATCTTCGGTGCAACGGTCGATATAGTTATCGCTGCTGTCACCGGCTCATCGGTCGTCGCTGAGGTCAGATTATGGCGTTAGGAGACCAAGTTTATGCCATGCGGCAGCTTGTAGGCGTCGCTGGCATCTATGAGCACCACGGCATCGATTGTGGCGGCGAGTCTATCATTCACTACTACAAGGGCGGTGACGTGCCGACGATTACGCGTACGCCCCAAGAGCTGTTTGCTCGCGGAGGGCGCATTTTTATCAAGCCACGATCGCCCGCTTTCCTCCCTGACATCGTGGTGCAGCGGGCCGAGAGCCGTTTGGGAGAACAGCAGTATGATCTGCTCACTAACAACTGCGAACATTTTGCCAACTGGTGCAAAACCGGTCGCAGCGACTGTGAACAACTCGCTGGATTTGGCCTCGTGCTTGATCGCTATCGATTACCGGATCTGCAGCGGCTGATTGAGGGTACGGCCCGCAATCGCTCCCCAGACGAAGCAGCCGCCCTCTTTCAAGACGCCTTGGGCAACATTGCGGCGGCCCACCAAACTCTTAAAACCCAATATGATCAAGCACGACAGGATATTGACGCCTGGCAGCGAGTCGCTGAAGCCGCTTTACAGCGCAATCGTGAAGATTTAGCACGGGCAGCCCTATGCCGCAAAGTTAAGGCGCAAAATAAGGCTGAGCACCTGACCAAACAGCTAGCCGAACTGGTCGATGTGCAACTGACGCTCGAACAAAATCGTCGTCTTTCAGCAGAGCGGCGATCATAAGCGTCTATTGGTTTTACTCAGCTCACAAAGGTGACTACAGAGACAAACTGGGCCAGGTAGCAAGCGGCATGGCGGTGGTAACACGGTGCATGCCCGCAGCGGCAAACCGTTCATAGGCGGCGTTGGCAGCATCCGTAAAATCCACCACTTCAGGTACCACGACGGGCGATGTACAGTCCTCAAGCAGGTAAACCTTTTGGGCCAGTTGCGGATCGCGGGCTTTGATTTCGGTCAGCAAGTCGGCTACGGACCAAGCAACACAGTGGCTTTTGGCCTGACCAGCGACCACGATCGCATCGTAACCCAGCAGCATATCGGTAAATCGCTGATTTTTAGCCGCGATCACATTGCCTTGCTCATCCTCCAGCACTTCTGGACTCAGCACCGAGTAGTTTTCGGTCAATGGGTTGCTGCCCTTGGTTTGGTAACGGGTGGGGCTATTACGGGCGATCGAGTGGAAAAAGCAGGCCTCCTCAATCACCGACACAAGGGCGTGACCAATACCCCCCAACATGGCATGGTGGGGCCAAATGGTGAGGGGATATTTGCTGTCGGAGGTGAGACGACGGGTGTAGTGCAGCGCAAATTCCTGCAAGTCCGCAACGGGCATATAAGGAGCAATATGGGGATTGACCTGCCATTTGCCCGCCACCACCTCGTCGTAGTGAATCATCGTCATCGGTGCCGGGGGCTGTCCTAGGCTGTCTAGCCAAAACAGCGGATGGAAAATTTGCATTGCGGTATGAGTATCCATGGTGGGAGCGATGGTCGTAATCACTCCCACATTCTGATAGATAAACTGGCTCAGCCGCCGATTGTCTTCTACTGCTCCCCGGCCAGAGCGTCCGCCGACGTACAGCTCAAACTCTGGCAGACAAAACGTGTTTTGGACGTCGATCAGCAACAGACAAAGGCGACAGCGATCGCGGCTGGC
Source organism: Cyanobacteria bacterium P01_C01_bin.70 (assembly GCA_039026015.1). GTDB lineage: Bacteria > Cyanobacteriota > Cyanobacteriia > Phormidesmidales > Phormidesmidaceae > Halomicronema. The sequence continues at coordinate 2,539 of JBCCNE010000081.1, forward strand.
AGGGGCAATGTCATGCTGCTGAGCCCAGTCTCGAGCCGCGATTGCCCTTTCCTGATAGGGCACCCGATAAATTTGGTCAACCTGGTCAACCTGGAAAAAATCAGGAACTGGAGTAAGCGTCGTCATCGCGATTTCGTGAGATAAGAGAACAAACGGTTTGGACCTGCCAATTAGCGCCAATTTAGCTCAACCTGGATACTGTTTTCACTGTAGACTCTGCAAAGTCAATAGGTGAGTGGATGGATTAGCAGAGTGGTAAGGGGGCAGGATAAGTGCCATAAGTGAGGTGAAGTGGCGTGAGTAATGGGGCCGCGTGCCCAGGGAGAAGCAGCCTAAAGGGCTTTAGGGTAGATAATTTCGGATGTGAGATTTTGAATTCTGATTCTTCATTCCTCGTTCTGCTTTGCACGGACAGAGCCCTAAATCCTTTTTTGGAACCCTAAACTCTAAGTTCTGCACTCTAAATTTCCGAATTCCAAACCCCAAACTCCGAATTTTCTATAAAACTCAGGCTAAGTTGCCGGTCTTCAAGGTTTTGTTTCCCTAAACTGAACTGAGTTGAATTTTTATATTCGCTGTGTTGCGCAGGAAACCTGACATGGATGAACTAATACTCTGGCAACGTTATCAAGACTGGCTCTATCGGCACGAAGGCCTCGGACTCTATCTCGACATCAGCCGTATTCGCTTTGATGATGCCTTTGTTGAGCAAATGCAGCCCAAGTTTGCTAAGGCCTTTGAGGATATGGCGGCGCTAGAACGGGGAGCGATCGCTAACCCAGACGAAAATCGGATGGTCGGTCACTATTGGCTACGAGACCCTGATCGCGCGCCTTCTGAGGAACTGAAGCAAGATATTGTTTCCACGATTCAAGACATTAAGACGTTTACACAGCAGATCCACACTGGGGCACTGTATCCACCTGGGCAGGAAAAATTCACCGATTTGCTTTGTATTGGCATTGGCGGATCAGCACTGGGACCGCAGTTTGTGTCTCAGGCATTGACGGCAGACTTGCCACCTTTGCAGGCCCATTTCATCGACAACACTGATCCGGCCGGAATTGATCGCATCTTGAATCAACTGGGTGATCGCCTCGCGACTACTCTGGTTATCGTCACGTCTAAGTCAGGCGGCACCCCAGAAACTCGCAACGCGATGGTTGAGGTGCGGCATCGGTTTGAAAACATGGGCCTTAACTTTGCCAAGCAAGCGGTTGCAGTGACTGGCATCGGCAGCAATTTAGAGCAAGTCGCCGTTCAACAGGGATGGCTAGGCACCTTTCCGATGCACGGCTGGGTGGGAGGACGCACCTCGGAGCTATCGGCGGTAGGGCTACTCCCAGCAGCGTTAGAAGGCATTGATATGGTTGCCATTTTGCAGGGAGCGAAATTCATGGATGCCACCACCCGAGTGGCTAACTTGCACCAGAATCCAGCGGCGCTGTTGGCGCTGAGTTGGTATTACGTGGGGGCAGGGCACGGCCTCAAAGATATGGTGCTGCTGCCCTATAAGGATAGCTTGGCCCTCTTTAGCCGCTATTTACAGCAGTTGGTCATGGAGTCGCTAGGGAAAGAACGAGACCTAGACGGCAATGTTGTTAATCAAGGCATTGCCGTTTACGGCAATAAAGGGTCTACAGACCAACACGCTTACGTGCAGCAGTTGCGAGAAGGGGTCAATAATTTCTTTGTGACCTTTATCGAAGTGCTCGAAGACCGCGAAGGCGACTCTATCGTGATTGATCAAGAGGCGACTTCTGGAGACTTCTTAAATGGTTTTCTGTTAGGAACTCGACAGGCTTTGTATGAAAATCAGCGAGATTCCATCACCATCACGGTCCCAAATGTGACGCCAGCGATTGTCGGAGCGCTGATTGCTTTATATGAGCGAGCGGTGGGATTATATGCGTCTTTAGTCAACATTAATGCCTACCATCAGCCTGGCGTTGAGGCAGGCAAAAAGGCAGCAGCAGGGATTTTGGATTTGCAGTCGCGGGCGATCGCTACAGTGCAGCAGGCCCCAAGTTCACTCGGACTGGCCGATTTGGCTGCCAAAATCGGGGCGGAAAAAGACATTGAGACGATTTACCAAATTTTGCGCCACTTGAATGCCAACAATCGCCACATCAAAATCGTTAATCCAGACGCTAAACCCAGCGAATGGTTGATCACCCGTCAAAATGCATGATCCCAATCATCCATAACGCGGCAGCAGCATCCCTAAGCGTTCAGAAGCTTAGCAAGCGAAGAACTTGCTCCCTTTCAAAATGTCTGATAATTCAGAATTAACCAAAGGATCGGGTTCGTATGAGTGGATTCTATTCAGTCCTACGTCATTCTGGAATAGAAACGGTTACGGCTACAATCGCGATGTACATATCGTCGTTTTTATCATTCAATTCGGCGATTGCCTTACCCGCGACCACCATGCCACCGGTTTCTATAGTTAACGTCTTTTGGCCAAACGGCAGCACTGCTAATACTTCCGCCTGCTGCACTAATTCTGGAAACGGCACTGCCAGCTGTACATCCACAATCATTTGGTTGGGATGATCTAACCCTGCCACTTCCCAAACGCCAGGCAACGCATTGTGGGCGATTGCATTGCGAACGGCTCGTACTGCCGCCACGGTTGGATCTTGGCCATGCTGATCCACGCCCATCCCCATCTCAATCACTAACCGCCTCTGATTCATCCCACTCCCCAAAATTTTCCATCCCTCGCACGAACAAGCCATCTTGACAGCGGCTAGCTGCACTAAAGAGCAGCATCATTCATAAGTCTTTTCCCCCTTATCTCGCACCTCTCACCGACTTGATAGGCCACCCTCAAACCTTGCCACTCGCTACCGGAGCCCGATAGCCTTGAATATTCTCCGGGCGAAAGCGGCGGATGATCGGTGTGGCCAAGCGGACTTCAGAGTCTGATCCCTGCAGTATGACCAAATACTTACCGGCATTAAGACGATTGCGATAAGAGAGGGCATCGCCACTGCCAAAGGCGGCACCTGCCCCACCGCCCACAAAAAAGGCTCCCATTGCGCCAGAGCCAGCTCCCAACAAGCCACCAATAACTTGGTTCCCAGTTGTTCCGGCCCAGGGAAAGGTGTCAAGCCCGGTAATTAAGTTGAAGCAAAAACCGGCAATAAAGCCGAAGGGCACAAGCCAAAACATCATTAATCGCACTTGTTTCCAAGCTTGGTTAGCGGGATCAATCAGGCCAAACTCGTCGGCACTTTTGTAGCCTTTGCCCAAAATGGTGACCTCATCCATTTTGAACTTCGCTTCTTCCAAAGCTGAGTAGGCGGCTTCTGCCTTGATGCGATCGCTTAAAACAGCTATCAAATAGTTCATCGCCCCGTTGACAATATCAATGTCACTGCAAAGTGTTCCGGCTAATGACTCGTCCAAAATCTCCAAGGCACCATCAGGTCTGCAAAGAAGATGCTTATCTCATCGCGCCAAAATCAGAATGTTTTTTAGACGGAATATCTTTAGTGTCTCACTGTAGCTGATCAACTAGCCAGCTTCTAACACAAGTCACTGTTAACGGTGCAGTCGTGGCGAGAATGAGACAGCAATGAGTCCATCTCAATTTTGCCATAGTACCGGCGGCCCGCCGTGGGCCAAATGAGGACACTAAAAGCATTGGTAAATTCGCCAATCGTAGGATGCTCCCGACAGCGATCGCATGGCTTCACCGCACAAATTTCCCATTTGCGGATAGGGCTTACCGCAGTCCATTGCTGAGCACAGAAACCGGAGAAAATCGAAAATGCCATCACGCAACGGGGTAAGATGACACAATCCACATCGTTTCGATTGGCTCCGTTGTAGCTCACTGCGTAGGAAATTATGAGACAGTTAATCACCCGCTTTTTGGCATTTGCTTTGGTGGCGGTAATCGGCTTAACCGGCTGCAGCAGTGCCGGAGTCAGTGGGCAAATGACCGGCGAATATAAAGCAGACACGCTGACCGTCATCGCCAACTTGAGAACGGCAATCAATGTCTCTCCAGATGATCCCGAGCGGGATGCGGTAGAAGTCAATGCCCGAAACATCATCAACGATTATTTTTCCTACTATCGCCGCGATAATGCCGTCGATAGCTTAAGCTCATTTGCCACACTACGAACTGCATTGAATGGATTGGCCGGTCACTACAGCTCCTATCCCAACCGCCCAGTCCCTGAAAAGCTCAAACAGCGTTTAGAGCAAGAGTTTAAGCAGGTTGAAGCGGCCCTTAAGCGGGGTGCGTGAAGTTGCCAAAGAGTAGAAGTAATCTCTGAGTCTCAATTGTGTTTGTAAGCGCTCTCTGGAAAGCTGGAGAGCGTTTTCTTATTGCTCAGGAGTGACCAATCTCCCTCTCAGGCCACACAGACATCAGATGGCAAACGTTAGCAGAGACCAATTTCCATATCAAAATCACTGGTCAGTCTTTAGTGTGAACGTATTCTCTCAGTCTTCCTCGCAGCTTTAAATTCAAATTTTTAGGACCGAAACCCTACAGTTCTGGCGCAAATCCAAAAGTTATCCAGAGACACAAATTGGCTAAAGCATTGTAAACGCGCTCCGAATTTATCTCTCGAATTAACATCAAATATTATTTGACGAGAATCGATCAATTTTGTTAGAATCGCAATTCTGTAGTGGAGTGCTGAGAACAGGGACATGAAAGTCCGCGCATCCGTCCGAAGAATGTGTGATAAGTGTCGCGTCATCCGCCGGAAAGGGCGTGTGATGGTGATTTGTTCGAATCCAAAGCACAAGCAGCGTCAGGGATAAAATTTTCTAGAAGCTAGCTAGTGTTGATAGGTTGACAACTGATGGTGAAAAGTCTGTTTTCGCCCGGCAGTTTAGTTTAGGATATTACGGCTAGACTGTTGCTATATATGAAAGTTCATGGGGAGAGAATAGTCAGTGGCAAGGATTGCTGGTGTAGACCTGCCAAGAGACAAACGGGTTGAAATTGGTCTGACATATATTTATGGTATTGGCTTGAGTCGGTCAAAAGCCATCCTTGATAAAACTGGAGTCAATCCAGATATTCGAGTGCGCGATTTAACCGACTCCGATGTTGCTAGCCTGCGCGATTCGGTTGAAAACGATTATCAGGTTGAAGGGGATTTGCGCCGCCTAGAAGGCATGAATATCAAACGCCTGATGGATATTGGTTGCTATCGCGGCAGGCGTCATCGGTCCGGCCTTCCGGTTCGGGGACAGCGGACTCGCACCAACTCCCGAACTCGCCGTAGCGGCAAGCGCACCGTGGCCGGTAAAAAGAAGGCGCCTAAGAAATAGCGAAATTTTGGGTGTATTTGGGTGTAGCGTCTATGCTTTAGGCGATGTTCTCAGGTGCCCCTATTTTTTCGTGACTATCGAAGATATGGGCAGATCTAAATAGATTATGAGCAGAAAGGGCAATGGCTAAACCAACGAAGAAGTCAGGTGGACGTAAGACTAAAAAGAATGTGCCGAATGGAGTCGCTCACATTCAGTCTACATTCAATAACACAATTGTGACGATCACGGACACTAATGGCGGTGCTGTTTCTTGGTCGTCGGCTGGAGCCAGCGGCTTTAAAGGTGCTAAGAAGGGAACGCCTTTTGCAGCTCAGACAGCCGCTGACAGTGCCGCCCGTCGGGCAATGGATCAAGGCATGCGGCAAATTGAGGTGATGGTTAGTGGGCCTGGAGCAGGTCGGGAGACGGCGATTCGGGCACTGCAGGCTGCTGGATTGGAAATTACGCTGATTCGAGATGTGACTCCAATTCCTCACAACGGTTGTCGTCCACCAAAGCGGCGTCGCGTTTAGCTTCAGATATTTCGGAGTACTGACAAGGCAAGGGAGAACACAGCAGTGGCACAATTTCAAGTCGAGTGCGTGGAATCATCGATTGGTGACGATCAAAGTCATTTCAGTCGATTTGTCATCGAGCCGTTAGAGCGCAGCCAGGGGATCACTGTCGGTAACGCTTTACGCAGAGTATTGCTATCTAATTTAGAGGGTACGGCCATCACTGCTGTACGCATTGCTGGAGCGACGCACGAGTTTTCGACTGTACCAGGAGTGCGCGAAGACGTTTTGGACGTGCTCTTGAACATGAAAGAAGTGGTACTGAAGAGCTATTCTGCTCAGCCACAGATCGGTCGATTGATTGTGCAAGGACCGGCTAAAGTTACAGCAGGACATTTTGATCTGCCTTCTGAAGTTGAAGTCATTGATCCAGAACAGTACATTGCGACCGTAGCGGAAGGCCACACGCTGGAAATGGAGTTCCGCATTGAACAGGGCAAAGGATATCGGGCAATTGAGCGCAGCCATGACGAAGCGGCTGCGCTCGATTTTATGCAAATCGATGCCATCTTCATGCCGGTTAGAAAAGTCAACTACACCGTTGAAGACGTCATGGAAGGAGGGGCGCTGAAAAAAGATCGTCTGCTGATGGAAGTGACGACAAACGGCAGTTTGACTCCCCAACAGGCGATGAGTGAAGCGGCAGCCATTCTTGTATCGCTGTTCAATCCGCTAAAAGATGTCACGCTAGAACCGAAGTCTGAAGAAGAGCCGAAAGAAGAAGATCCGGCCAATCATATCCCCATTGAAGAGCTACAGCTTTCCGTCAGAGCATACAATTGCTTAAAGCGGGCTCAGGTCAACTCAGTTGCTGACCTGTTGGACTTCACCCAAGAAGACCTTCTAGAGATTAAGAACTTCGGTCAAAAGTCAGCCGACGAAGTCATTGAAGCTCTGCAGCAGCGTTTAGGAATTACGCTGCCGGCCGAAAAATCTGCCAAAACTTCTTAGTGAGGCAACCTAATCCAGTCAGACTGGAATCCTTTTTCCGAGGCGGCTTGCTTCGGATTTTTATTGTTGAGTTGTGTGAATGATAGGGGGAAGTAACCATGCGTCACGGCTGTCGCGTCCCACGGTTGGGAAAACCGGCGGATCAGCGTCGTGCTCTACTGCGATCGCTCACTACTGAGCTGATTCGCAATGGCCAAATCAAAACGACGAAAGCTCGTGCCAAAGCGGTTCGCTCTGAGGCGGACCGTATGATTACCTTAGCGAAGGATGGTTCCTTAGCCGCTCGCCGTCGGGCCTTGCGCTATATGTATGATCCCAAGCTGGTAAAGGCTTTATTTGAGCAAGCCCCAGAACGCTACAGCGATCGCCAGGGCGGCTATACCCGCATACTGCGCACCGTGCGACGGCGCGGCGACAACGCTGAGATGGCCATTATTGAGTTGACCTGAGGAGTCTGATATTTGGCCATGGCTGCTGCGAATCCAACATCGGCAACTTTGCGTGCTGACAGCACGACTAGCAATGCTGGGAATCAGCGCATTGCTTTAATTGTGCAGTATGTCGGGACACAATTTCACGGCTGGCAGCGGCAGCCTCGGGAGCGGACGGTGCAGGGTAATATTGAAGCCGCGATCGCTAATGTCTTAGGTGATCCAGCGACCCTGTACGGTGCTGGCCGCACGGATACAGGAGTACATGCGGCGGCTCAGGTCGCTCACTTTCAAGCACCAACTTTGATTCCGGCCTATCGCTGGGCCAGCATCCTGAACAGTCGCCTGCCAGATGACATCGTTATTCGAGGCTCGGCCCAGGTTCCTGATGACTGGCACGCGCAGTTCTCTGCCCAGTGGCGTCGCTATCGATATACCCTTTACACTCTACCCGTTCCTAATCTGTTTATTCGCCCATTCTCCTGGCATTATTACTATGAGCCGTTAAGCACGGCAGACATGCAGGCAGCGTTAGACCCTTTGGTCGGCTACCACGATTTGACAGCCTTTCAGCGAGCCGGCTCTAAGCGTACAGATGCTTGGACTGAGCTGCAATGCGCTGAATGTCAGCGGCGCGACCCATTTATCACTGTCGAACTGCAAGCCACCGGTTTCTTATATGGCATGGTGCGGCTGCTCATGGGAATTTTGGTGCAGGTAGGGCGGGGCTTACTGAGCGTTGAAGAGTTTACACAACTCTGGCAAGGTCGTCAGCGCGACCGCGTGAAATATGCCGCGCCCGCCAGTGGCCTCTGTTTACTTCGCGTCGGATACGAACATTTCCCCTTTGCCCCAGACGTTTGGTACGACACTCAACCCCACTTTGCTTTGCCTCAGTCTACGCCCGCAATCACCGTTTAGGTTTTGCCGACTTCCCAACTTGATTCCACTGACCGATTGATTCAACACAGACCCATGACTAAAACCTACATTCCACCCACCGATAGCCTAGAGCGCAAATGGTACGTCGTTGACGCCGCCGACCAGCGTTTGGGGCGCCTAGCAACTGAGATTGCCAGCGTTTTGCGAGGCAAAAACAAACCCACGTTTACACCCAATATGGACACTGGCGACTTTGTCATTGTGGTGAACGCCGAAAAGGTTGTGGTCACGGGCAACAAGTCAAGCCAGAAGCTTTATCGTCGCCACTCTGGTCGTCCCGGCGGCATGAAGGTCGAAACCTTTGATCAGCTACAGGCCCGCATTCCTGAGCGCATTATCGAAAAAGCAGTGAAGGGAATGCTGCCCAAAAATGCCCTAGGCCGCAAGCTCTTTACGAAATTAAAAGTATACGCTGGGCCGGCTCATCCCCATGCCGCTCAACAACCTGAAACCCTTGTCATCAAAACGATTCCTGGAGGTAACGCCTAATGCAAGCGACTGATACGACCGAACGCGTAGTGTATTGGGGCACAGGTCGCCGTAAATCTGCGATCGCGCGAGTGCGCCTAGTTCCCGGCAGTGGTGAACTGACTATTAATGGTCGTCCCGGTGCTCTGCACCTACAGGGAAATCCAGCCTATCTGGCGACCGTCAAAGCGCCGTTGGAAACGTTAGGCTTGGAAAACGAATACGACATCTTAGTCAACGTTCGCGGCGGTGGACTGACGGGACATGCCGACGCCATCAAAATGGGCGTGGCTCGCGCCTTATGTGAACTCGATCCGGAGAATCGGAAGCCACTGAAGGTTGAAGGCTATTTGACCCGCGATTCCCGGAGCAAAGAGCGGAAAAAATACGGCCTCAAGAAAGCCCGCAAGGCGCCTCAGTTCTCCAAGCGCTAAGCTGAGCTGGCGACAACCTTCAACATAGTTGTTTTGCCTAGTCTGAATCTGTTTAAATCTGTAAATCGAGAGGCCACCATGCCCAAGTCTGAAATTCATCCTGAATGGTATCCCGAAGCGAAAGTTTACTGCGATGGCAAGCTGATCATGACCGTTGGGTCCACCCAGCCGGAATTGCACGTAGACGTCTGGTCGGGCAATCATCCCTTTTACACGGGCACTCAGAAGATTATTGACACTGAAGGTCGCGTCGAGCGCTTTATGCGGAAGTACGGCATGACCGACAGCTCTACCAGCCCAGATTCCGGCTCTAAAGCAGACTCTTAGCCGCGGATTGGCAGCATTATTGCGCGTCCTCGGCTATTGCGATCGCAGTCACTTTAGAAATCATGGCTGAAGCTTATCTCATTGACAAACTTAATTCCGTTCACCAGACGTTTCATGAGTTGACACGGCGACTGGCCGATCCGGACGTGGCGAGCGATCCCAGCGAATTTCAGCGTATTGCCAAGGCTCGGTCTTCTTTGGAAGAAACCGTGACGACCTACGATACCTGGAAGAATGCCCAAGAGGAATTGACTGGCGCTAAGGAGATTCTGCAAGAGTCGAGTGGCGATCCGGATCTGAAAGAGATGGCGGCTGAAGAAGTTGCCCAGCTGCAAGAGCGTTTGGAGCAATTAGAAGAGCGCTTGAAAATTCTACTGTTGCCCAAAGACCCCAATGATGAGAAAAACATCATGCTAGAAGTGCGGGCCGGCACGGGCGGCGACGAGGCGGGGATCTGGGCTGGCGACTTGGTGAGAATGTATTCTCGCTATGCGGAATCGCAAAGCTGGCGGATTAAGCTGCTCAGCGAATCGACAGCAGATATGGGAGGCTTCAAAGAGGCAATTCTCGAAATTCAGGGAGATAGTGTTTACAGCAAGCTCAAATACGAATCGGGCGTTCACCGTGTACAGCGAGTGCCAGTGACCGAAGCCGGTGGCCGAGTGCATACGTCAACCGCGACCGTGGCCATTATGCCGGAAGTAGATGACGTAGAAATTCATATTGAGCCCTCTGAGGTAGAAATCTCAACGGCACGATCTGGCGGTGCCGGTGGCCAAAACGTCAACAAGGTAGAAACGGCGGTAGATTTGTTTCACAAGCCGACGGGCATCCGCATTTTTTGTACGGAAGAGCGATCGCAGCTGCAAAACCGAGAACGGGCGATGCAGATCTTGCGGGCCAAACTTTACGAGATGAAACTGCAAGAGCAGCAGGCCGAAGTCACCTCTATGCGGCGATCACAAGTGGGCACAGGTTCCCGGTCAGAAAAAATTCGCACCTACAACTATAAAGACAACCGCATCACTGATCATCGCCTCAATCAGAATTTCTCCCTTGCACCGGCCTTAGAAGGCAGCATCGAAG
>JBCCNE010000082.1:0-12866 GCA_039026015.1 Cyanobacteria bacterium P01_C01_bin.70
ATACACTTTGCCTGTAATCAGCTTCTGCATCTGTTCCCGCGCTCCTGTGCCAATTACCTTCATCATGCTGCCCTTTTTGCCGATGAGAATGCCCTTTTGCGAATTGCGCTCCACATGCACTGTCGCCAAAATGCGCGTAATCTTCTCATCCTCCTCCACTCGGTCGATCGCCACCGCCACCGAATGGGGCACTTCCTCCCGGGTATGATAAAGCACCTGCTCGCGAATCAGCTCCCCCATGATGAACCGCTCTGGCTGATCCGTCACTAAGTCCGGTGGGTAATAATAGGGGCCCGGCTGCAGTCCTTGAATTAGCTGAGTTTGTAAATCGGCTACCCGTTCTCCCGTCGCCGCCGAAAACTCCAGCAGTGGCCAACCATGAGCCGTCGCCACGGTCTGATAGCTGTCAGTAATGGCTGCCGCTGCCGCCGGCGATCGCAAATCAATCTTGTTCATGCCTAAGAAAACCGGCGTCCCCTGCTCCGCCAGCAGCTCTGCAATGAACTGGTCGCCTCGCCCTGCCGCCACGGACCCATCCACCACAAACAGCACCAGATCCACCGACGCGATTGCCGCTCGCGCATTGTGTACCAGCACCTTGCCTAACTCGTGGTGGGGCTTATGGATGCCTGGCGTATCGACAAAAATGATTTGTGCCTGAGCCGTCGTGAGAATGCCCCGCAGCCGATTACGCGTTGTCTGAGCGACCGGCGACGTGATTGCGACCTTTTGACCAATTAAATAGTTCATCAGCGTAGATTTGCCCACGTTGGGGCGACCCACAATGGCCACAAACCCCGAGCAAAACCCCGGCGGTGCCGTCGGAATAGCCGATATTCCTATTTCTACCATCGATCTAGCTCCCCATCAGATGAACAATCACCTCACGGGCATGACCGCGATCGCGATGTTCCCACAGATAAATTCCTTGCCAGGTGCCTAGCGCCAGCCGCCCATTCATGATGGGAATGGTTTCCGATGTACTGGTCAACACTGAACGAATGTGCGCCGGCATATCATCCGGTCCCTCAGCGCTGTGCACATAGTGATAGCCGTCGGGTACCAGCTTGGCTAAAAACGTTTCCAAATCTACCAGCACATCGGGGTCAGCATTTTCCTGAATAATCAGACTGGCCGACGTGTGCCGAATAAATACCGTACACAGCCCTGTCGTCAAGCCGGACTCTCTGACTACCTGCTGCACCTGCTGGGTAAAGCGCTGTATGGATTTTCCTCGAGTCGAGATGTCCAGCACTTTTTGATAATGGTGAGTAATTGCCGTTGCTGTCATAAGCCATCCACCGTCGCCTAAGCCGTTGCATCAAGACATTTATATTAACGGACACCAGAGAGCGATCGCGGCTATTTTGACCTCTCCCTCAATCTGAAAACCATACTAGGCGAAACCCGTTCCAGTTCTTGGGCAGACTAATGACAGCAGTCCAGAACATCTCCCGCCGCCGGCATCTCCGTCTCGCATCGGCAGTAACCCCGTGTCTTATCCGCCTGTCTCCTCCCAATCATTGCCTCTTCCCAAAGCGTCTCAGCGGCAACCGAGTGATTCGCTGGGTCTGCTTGCTCAAGGCGTGAAGGTTTGGAATACTTGGCGATCGCAGAGCCTCTCACCCGCCCCGGTTAGCCGATTTCAGCGTCAACATCGCATCGATCTGCGGGAAGCGCCGCTCAAAGACGCCCAGCTCCGCGATGTCAACCTGGCTCAAACCGATTGCTGTATGGCCGACCTGCGGCGGGCCGACCTCAGCTATGCTGATTTTCGAGAAGCCCTACTGTACACCGCTAACTTAAGCTACGCGCGGCTTGATTATGCTAACTTGAGCGGCGCTGACCTGCGCGAAGTCTCACTGCATGACGCCAGACTGCAGGGCGCCACCCTGAATATGGCTACCCTTAACCATGCCGATTTGACCCGCAGCATCTTACGGGAAGCGCAATTCCGTCAGGCCGATTTACGCCACGCTTCAATTAATCAAGCGGATGCCTGCATGGTGCAGTTTGCTGAAGCCGATTTGGCCTGGGCCGACCTTAGCAACACGAGCCTCTATACGGCTGATCTGAGCCGCTGCAATCTATCCAGCGCTAATCTCAATCAGGCTGATCTGCGCGAAGCTAACTTTGCCATGGCCACTTTGCAAGATGCCGTAATGCACAGGGTTGACCTGAGTGCCGCGATTGGCAGTGCGGCCAATATGATTGGCGCGGCTTTGCATGGTGCCAACCTGGCGATCGCCAACTTTAGCCTGACTAACTTGTGTATGGCCAATTTGAGCCATGCTTGCTTAGAGGGCACGATTCTGATTGGGGCCAATTTGATTGGGGCCAACCTGCATCAAGCCCAGATCACCAACGCTAAACTCGAAAATGCCGATTTGCGTGAAGCAATTATGCGCAAAGCTAATCTACAGGGCGCAACGCTGCGGTTTGCCGACCTCAAGATGGCTAATTTGTCGGAAGCCAACCTCAAAGACGCCAACCTCACCGGTGCCGATCTTTCCCAAGCTAACGTTTGGCGCACCAACCTTAAAGAAGCCTGCCTGATCGACGCAGTGATGCCTGATGGTAATGTGTATAGTCCGTAAAGGTTAGGTAGATGAGTGCGTGATTTTGAATTTTAGTTCTCGGTTTTGGTTCTTGATTTTCCGAACTCCGTAGGGCTCTACCCTTCCCGCAAGGTACTCCGAATTCCGACTCTGAAACTCCGCCCTCTGAACTCCTACGACTTCCAATCGGGGCATTTCTCCTGCTCTGGACCATAGGGATACATGGCGCACACAAACATATTGCCGCTGTAGATTTGGCCGTGGTAATGCTGGCAGCCGATGCAGGGAACGTGCTCGTTCAACATGGGGTCGATATGGCTAGTAACAGGAGCGGCTAAAGCCTCGACCCAGTTCTCTAGAGCGCTTGTCAGAGGCACCACTACGGGGTTGACAAACTCAGTGAATTCCTCTGAAAAGCGCTCTAATTCTTGGTCTAGCGCTGTCTCTAGAGGTTCGAGCGACTGATTGAGATGGTCGGCCCACTCTTCCAGTGTGGGAGCAATTTGCTTTTCGATTTCAGCAGCGATCGCGTCTGCGGTGTCCACCGCGTCTTGCAAAGTTTGTTCAGCCCAGGCTTCCGTTTGCTGGGTGGCAGCCTCAAAAAATGTGGCTAACTCTTTGGCCCAATTGGCAAAATCGCTCATTGACTATTCTTGCGCTTCAGCTCGTCTAGTTGTTGTCGCATCGACTCTACCTGCCGTCTCAAGGCTTCCGCTTCGCGCGCTTCGGCCGTGTCTTCAGTGTTGTCCAGAATTTCGATGCGACGCGGTCCCTCTGGAGGGCGATTCGTTTCCGTTGTCGCATTTTCTTGGGCCTGCTGCATCATTTTGTTGAACAATTGTTGCGCTTCTTCCGCCGTTAGTTCTCCGCGCTCCACCAGTTCATTCACGATGGACTGGGTTTGCTCACGCAGTTCTTTGAGCGTGCCACCAGCTTTTTCACCAGCGTAAGAGGCTGCTCCAATCCCTAAATAAAATGCTTTCTGTACCAAATCGCCAAAGCCAGCCATCAGCCAATCCTCAGAAATGAACAGTTTCAGGATAAAGATTGTCAGAGGAGGGCGGCCATTGCGGGTAACCGCCAGCCGTTGTGAGCGCGCCTGTGCCCCAGGATCTTGAAACGTCGGGCAAAAAGCAAGAGACCCGGAGTCCACGCCTGCCACAAGCATCCCGTAATGCTGCTACCTTCCGGTCCTGACATGGTTTGGGCGTTGTGACCGCATGGGTCCAGGTCAAATACACCATAGCACCAATCTAAGTCTTCCGGTGGCGATGACAGAGATTCTTATCCCTCGCGAGGCCCGTAATAAACGGTGCGGCCATGGGCGATCGTGCCTGATTGCCTGCCGATTTAGCTGGGAAATCGGCCATGGATGTTTGTGAGTACCGGGCATCATTTTGCGCCTGGATGAATAAAAGTTCGCATTGTTGTTTCGTTCGATTTCGATGTCATGCGATCGCCTTCTTAATCGTGCTTTCAGCCTTTGCTGACTACACCATTCTCATTGGCAATACAGACATTAGGCCAAGACAATAGCGACAAAGTTTGCTTACAGCATTTGCTGGCCTGGTGAGATGCACCACTTGGTCTCAGAACAAAGGCTCCAAAGCCTTGTCTGTCCCTTACGAGCGGCAGAAACCCTGTATTGCGCATTGTTGTTTCGGAGATTTCCCGAAAATGCCGTCTCACCCTTTCATGCCATCCGTATTTATCAAACAAAGGTCTGTCTGCGGCCTACATTACCCACATAGGGAAGCATTTGCCAGGAATCCTGTTGCCAATGACGCCATAGAGGCCTATCTGGGGCAAGTCAATCAGCGTTCCTCTTGGGTTAAGTCTCGCATTCTCAAAAGCAATAGCACCCGGCAGCGGTGTAGCAATCCGTGTAGACTGCCACAATTCTTGAGTGGGGAGCAGTCCCAACGTGGGTTCCCAACTCCCTAGGGCGTATTGTCAAATAGTGCTCTCTGCCGCTTACAATCAAGCCTGCCAGTCCATTGAGTGAATTCCAGGAGTGCTAAGATGTCGCGCTGCTATATGCCCTTCGCGATGACCAATGGGAACGCCTTCAGGACTTGCTGCCAGGACGGGCGGGAAGCGTGAGCGTGACCGCTCGCGACAATCGCCTCTTTGTGGAAGCGGTCTTATACTGCTATCGCGCGGGGATTCCCTGGCGTGAACTACCGGCGCAGTTCGGCCACTATCGCAAAGTCCACACGCGCTTTCGGCGCTGGTGTAAACGAGGGGTGTGGTTGAGGGTGTTTCAAACCCTGGCCCGTGACCCGGAAACGAATACGCGCTGATTGACTCGACCATTGTGCGCCCCCATCAGCACAGTGCCGGGGCAAAAGGGGGGATGCGGCCGCGGAAGCGATTGGCCTGAGCAAAGGGGGCCTGAGTACCAAAATCCATGCGCTAGCAGATGCCCTCGGCAATCCGCTGGCGTTCCATCTGACGCCCGGGCAAGCCAGCGATTTGGCTGGTGCCGATGTCTTGTTAGAGGAGTTGGCGGCCGAGGCACTTCTGGCTGATAAGGGCTACGATGCCTATGGGCGGGTGATTCAGCGACTAGAGTCGGCGGGTAAGAAACCCGTGATTCCGCCTAAGCGCAATCGCCTTGAGCCCCGTGAGTATGACCGCGAACTCTACAAAGCGTGGCATTTGATTGAGACCTTTTTCGCTCGGCTCAAGCAGTATCAAGCCATTGCGACTCGTTACGATAAGCTAGCAGAGAGCTTTTTAGGCGCGATTTACCTAGCGGCTACGGTCGTCTGGCTTAATTAATGACACGCCTTAAGCAGAGAGAGCCGCACCAGTCAAACTGGGAGCAATGCTCACACTAATCTTCGTCAAAGACGCTAGCAAAGAAGTCAATGGTATCTTTCAGCGCGGCAATGAAACGGTCAATTTCTTCGTGGGTGTTGTAAAAGTGCAAGCTAGCCCGCGCTGTGGAGTTGACGCCCAAAATGCGGTGTAGCGGCTGGGTGCAGTGGTGCCCTGACCGAATCGCAATACCGGACTGGTCAAGGAAGGTGGAAAGGTCTTGAGCGTGAAGGCCATCAACTGTAAACGTTGCCAGAGGTGCCCGACCGGAACCGTCAGCCTGGGGCTGAGGGCCGTAGAGTGTGACCTGAGGAATTGAGTTCAACTGCTGGTAAAGATGAGCGGTGAGCTGGTGCTCATAATCGGCGATCGCGGCCATGCCGATCGCGTTCAGATAATCAACAGCGGCTCCCAGGGCAATCGCTTCTGAAATCGCGGGTGTGCCTGCTTCAAACTTGTGGGGCAGGTCGGCGTAGGTTGAATGATCAAGAAATACATCAGCAATCATTTCGCCCCCGCCTAAAAATGGCGGCATGGCTTTGAGCAAATCTAGCTTGCCGTAGAGGAAGCCAGCGCCAGTCGGACCACACATCTTGTGCCCAGACGCCACGAGCCAGTCACATCCCAGAGCTTGCACATTTAGCGGCATGTGAGGCGTGCTTTGGCAGGCGTCCACCAGCACTTTGGCCCCGTAATGGTTTGCCAGGGAGATAATCTCAGCAATGGGATTAAGGCAGCCAAGAGTATTGGAAACGTGATTAACGGCAATCAGCTTGGTTTTATCAGAAAGGTGCGATCGCAGCTCATCTATGTTCAGCTCTTGAGTCTCAGTCAGCCCCACAAACTTGAGAACGGCTCCAGTACGCTGGGCAACAAACTGCCAAGGCACCAAATTGCTATGGTGCTCCATCACTGAGAGAATAATTTCATCTCCAGCCTTTAGGGTATTCATACCCCAACTGTAGGCCACCAAATTAATCGCTTCGCTGGCATTGCGGGTAAAGACAATCTCGTTCCGTGAGGCAGCATTGACAAAAGCAGCAATCTTATCGCGAGCGGCTTCATAGGCATCAGTAGCCCGAGCACTCAGCGTATGTACTCCACGATGCACGTTAGAGTTATCGCTTTCGTAATAGTGACGAATGACCTCTAGCACTTGACTGGGCTTTTGCGATGTCGCGGCATTGTCAAAGTAAACTAACGGCTGGCCATTTACCGGCTGATGGAGAATGGGAAAATCGTCGCGGACCTTAGCGGCTAAGGAAAGTTTTTCGACTGAGGCCAGAGTCATGGGAAAAATTTAGGAGTGTATGGGCAGTGGAAAATCTAAAACGTTTGCTTCTAGAGTTTGAATTGTCTAGCTAAGAGTGTTCTATCTACAATCATGCGACTTCATGCTTAGGCTGCTCTCTTGCCGGCTGAAAAGCCTCTGTCAAATGCTGGATAATTTATTAGCTAGAGCACTCTAATGCAAAATTCACGGCCATCTATCAGGATAAGCGATCGCTAGGTCACAGTATTAGTTAATGACTGCCTTAAAGAGGGAATAGGAATGCGATCGATAATGTCCATCGCAAACCCGTAAATCAACAGCCGTTGAGCGGCTTCGGCACTGATACCTCGACTTTGCAGGTAAAACACTTCGTTGGTTGCAAGCTGACTCACCGTGGCACCGTGGGCACATTTGACGTTGTCAGCCACAATATCCAGTTCTGGTTTAGTATCGACCCGCGCTCGACGTGACAGCAGCAGGTTGCGGTTGAGCTGACTGGCATTGGTGAGCTGCGCGCTTTTAGGCACCCACACTTTGCCGTTAAACACGGCGTGGGCGGTATCATCCACGATAGTTTTGTGTAGCTGATCGGCAGTGCCATGAGGATGATTCATCGCGATCAGGCTATGGGTGTCAGCCAGTTGTGACTGAGCGATTGCGGTCAGACTATGCAAATTAGTATCGGTTTGCGGCCCCGTTTGATAGACCTCAAGGTTATGTCGCGAAATTCGCGCGCCCACAGTCACTGGCACAACTGTATAGCGGCTGTCACGGCCCTGAGTAATGGCTGTTCTACCCATGTGAAACGTACCCATGCCCTCCCGCTGCAGGCGAACATGAGTTACGGCAGCGCTGTCGTCTACCCAAACCTCTGTCACGCTGTTGGTGAAGTGATCGCGCTCATGGGCACCATAAAAATCTTCGACAAAAGTCAGCGCACTACCAGCTTCGGCGACCACTAAACAGCGTGGACTCGCCATAATGGGCTCGCTGCCATCCACCGAGAACGCCACAATCTGGATCGGCTGCTCCACAACTTGACCGCGAGGTACCCAAATGACCGCTGCATCGTGGAAGCCCACAGTATTTAGGGTCGAGAAAGTATCGTGGCGGCTACCGGAGCGCCCCAGGCGATCGCTGAATCGCTCCTTAAGGTCGCCATCTCTCAGGGCAGCGAGATTACCAACGACGACTCCCGCAGGTAACTGCTGCACGGCAGAAAGCTGAGCGCTATATTGACCATTGACGAAAACCAGGCGAGCGCTCGCTTCCGGCACCTGCACCGACTCCAACAGGCTCTCATCAACTGCCGTCAGACTGGCGGCCGCTTTAAATGCCACTGCCAGCATTGGCTTCAGATCAGTAAAGCGCCAATCTTCCTCCTGCGCTGACGGAAAAGTATGCTCGGCCAGAATGGCTGCCGCTTGTGATCGTAGTTGGGCCAGCGCTAGTTCCTCAGATGCCTGGCTCTGAGATGATTGCAGCAGTGCTTTGAGATAGGCGGCTCGCTGCCCTTGTCGACCTAATTTGGGAGCCGTGTCAGAGTTAGAAATGGACATTGGCATCAAGCTACCTCCGCTGCATGCTCAGCCAGAATTTCTTCATAGCCCTCTGCCTCTAAACGCTCGGCCAACTCTTTGCCGCCGGTAGTCACGATGCGACCATCTGCCATAACGTGTACATAGTCCGGCATGATATAGTTCAGCAGTCGTTGGTAGTGAGTAATCATCACGACTGCATTCTGAGGACTGGTGAGCTGATTGACCCCTGCCGCGACAGTTTTCAGCGCGTCAATGTCCAAGCCGGAATCCGTTTCGTCCAAAATCGATAGCGTCGGCTCCAACAGTGCCATCTGTAAGATTTCGTTGCGCTTTTTCTCGCCGCCAGAAAACCCTTCATTGACGCTGCGATCCAAAAACGCCGCATTCATCTTGACGACCTCCAGCTTCTCCTCGATCAGATCGTCAAAATCAAACACATCGATTTCTTCGCTGCCCTGAGCTTTACAGTGCGCATTATAAGCAACGCGCAGAAAGTCCCGATTGCTCACTCCTGGAATTTCGAGAGGATACTGAAAGGCCAGAAAAATGCCTGCTGTAGCGCGCTCGTCAGGCTCCAGTTCAGAAATATCTTCACCCTGGAATAAGATTTCGCCACCGCTCATTTCATAGTCAGGATGACCCGCCAGCACTTTTGAGAATGTGCTTTTGCCTGATCCGTTTAACCCCATGATGGCGTGAATTTCACCTGCTCGAACTTCGAGATTGACGCCTCTAAGAATCTCGGTGTCATTGACGGTGGCACGTAGATCACGCACCGATAAAATCACTTCGCTGTTCTCATTGATCATGGCTCTTGGGGGTTCACGTCCTAACTACGTTAATTTTGCTGTTTTACCTCTGGTTGCAATGGGCGATACCCACTCTATATCTGTATGCAATGCTGGCTTGCTAAGCGATGTCCATGCTGATGTGCTTATTGCAAAAGCAAGCGGACTGGGTAGAGACTGTCGGGATTCACCATCAACCGTTCTCGCTTCAGATCAATAATCATGTCTATGCCCGACATGGGCATGACCCCCAACAATCCTGCCGTTTCCCCAGTTCTGTTTGCACTTCGTCTGTTTTGTACAGAGTTAAGAAACGAACTAAAGAGCGGGAGTATCGGTGCGAAAAGACTGATATCTGCGAGAGCAAGCACCGATACACAACGCCCTTAATCCGCTAAGAGATAACCTTTCTAGACCAGAATCAAATATTGCAGCTTGTATCAGTTCAATGTCAGCACAGGTAACGCCATCATGGCTTTAGCCCACGCTGTTTTCCAACTTCAAGGCCATCAGCTTATCAGCCTCAGCCGCAAACTCCATCGGCAACTCATTAAAAACTCGACGGCAGAAGCCGCTAATAATCATAGACACAGCATCTTCAGGGGCAATGCCGCGCTGGGCAAAGTAAAACAGTTGGTCTTCACCAATTTTAGAAGTGGAGGCTTCGTGCTCAACTTGGGCTGTATTATTCTTGACCTGAATGTAAGGGTACGTATTGGCGTTTGAAGTATCGCCAATCAGCATCGAGTCACACTGAGAATAATTGCGAGCCCCTTCAGCCCTAGGACCAACCTTGACCAAACCGCGATAGCTATTTTTGGAGTGACCAGCCGAAATGCCTTTTGACACAATGGTGCTGCGCGTATTCCTGCCGATATGAACCATCTTGGTGCCGGTATCAGCCTGCTGCATATTGTTGGTTAGCGCTACTGAGTAGAATTCACCCACCGAGTTATCACCTAGCAGAACACAGCTAGGATACTTCCAGGTAATAGCCGAGCCAGTTTCAACCTGAGTCCAAGAGATTTTTGCATTGGTGTGGCACAAACCGCGCTTGGTCACAAAGTTATAGATGCCGCCCTTGCCGTTTTTGTCTCCGGCGAACCAATTCTGAACAGTGGAATACTTGATTTGGGCGTCATCCAGGGCGACCAGTTCTACCACGGCAGCATGGAGCTGATTGCTGTCGTACATGGGAGCAGTGCAGCCCTCCAAATACGTCACAGAACTGCCCTCTTCAGCAACAATCAGGGTCCGCTCAAACTGACCCGAGTCACCATTGTTAATACGGAAGTAGGTAGACAAGTCCATCGGACATTGAGTGCCCTTAGGAATATAAACAAAAGAGCCATCGCTGAACACTGCTGAATTCAACGCGGCAAAGTAATTGTCTCCCACAGGCACCACGCTGCCCAGATATTTTTCAACCAGTTCTGGGTATTCGGCAACGGCTTCGGAGATAGAACAAAAGATAATACCGTCCTCAGCCAGTTTCTCTTTATAGGTAGTTCCGATAGAAACGCTGTCAAACACGGCATCAACGGCGACATTGGCTAAACGCTTTTGCTCTGACAGCGGCAGTCCGAGCTTCTCAAAGGTTTCTAACAAAGCTGGATCCGCTTCATCTAAGCTTTGAAGCTTTTTCTTCTCCTGCCTAGGAGCCGAATAATAGACGATGTCCTGATAATTGATGGGCGGATAGCCAATATTGGCCCAGTCAGGCTCAGCCATAGACAGCCACTTGCGATAGGCCATAAGCCGAAACTTCAGCATAAATTCTGGCTCTTCTTTCTTGGCCGAAATTAGGCGAATCGTTTCTTCGCTGAGGCCGCGCGGAATCGTATCGGCTTCAATATCAGTCTTGAAGCCGTACTTATAGGGTTCGCTAACGAGTGACCGAACAGAGGTAGTCATAAACGTATGAAGAGAGATGTCTACAGTGAAACTAAGAAAGTGAAACTAAGAAGTAGTGAAACTAGAGAGTCGTGATCGCTTTTACATCTGAAACAAACTGCGATCGCCGATCATTGAATCGAACATTTATCAAACTCAAACGGAACCTTTGCAGCTTCCTTGTCTTCGTAATGGCAGTAAGAGCGCAACAGGACACGCAAATCTCCTTTGCGCTTGATCAACCTTTCAAGCACAACTACGGCCACACCTGAATCGGCATGAAAACAATCACTGATGCGCTTGACTTTGCCCCGAGCAACATCACTCATCAGCGTTAAATTTTTTGCCGTGGCCTGGTTAGGCACTGTCATATCTTTCATCAGGCTGTCCGAGTGGGTCGTGATTGAACTGCTTTATCGTATGGCAACTAAGCCATTCAATCGTATAATTAAACAACTTACAAGTTGCATAAGTTGCCAACTGACACTTTTAGATTACTTTAACAACACAAGTGTTGTCAAAGTAAAACAACCAAAACATTGCTAAAGTGACAAGCAAGATAATACAGCGACGTAATTTGCTGTCGGGACAGGGAAATCATTAGAGCCGAGACCATCGTGACTATACGATTTATGTCCACGTGCTTCTGCCAGTTAGGCTTCGTAAGCCCTCTCCGATTTATTTACCTGTCACTGCTGACACGGTTTCTATCATGACTTCTCCACAGCCCGTCTCAACTAAAGATGACATCCTGCAATATTTGCTTAAGCAAGGAGAGGCGAATGCCCTAACGTTGGCCGAATCATTGGGGGTGAGTCCTCAGGCGATTCGCCGCCATCTTAAAGATTTAGCGACCGAAGAGCTGATTGAGCATCGAGCCGTGCGAGAGGGCATGGGGCGTCCCAACTATCTCTATTATCTCAGTCGCAAAGGTCGCGGGCGTTTCCCCGCTCAATATGATGACTTTGCGATCTCGCTACTAGACACGCTGGCCGACACCGTAGGTAAAGATCAAATGCGCACCATTTTGCAAAAGCAGTGGCAGCGTAAGGCCTCCGAATATCGCGAAAAAGTTGGGCCGGGCACGATTGAAGAGCGAGTTAATCGTCTGGTCAAGCTGCGCCGGGCAGAAGGCTACATGGCTGAGTGGCGTGAGGTGCAGCCTGACGAAGACTTGCGGACGACGAGCCAGGCTTACATCATCACAGAATACAACTGCGCTATCTCCCAGATTGCTGAGACTTATCCCAGCGTTTGTGATAATGAGCTCGAAATGTTCCAAATGGCGCTGCCAGATTGTTCAGTGCAACGAACTCATTGGCTAGTCAAAGGCGAGCATCGCTGCGGCTACCTGGTGCAAGCTCAAACCGACTAAGCCTATTGACATCAATCGATGTGCCCTAATGGATGTGCTCTAGCAAGCAGAGTCCAGATCTCGCCGGAAGCATCGGCCAATGAGCCCAGGAATGCCTGAATGCTTTGAAAATGACCTGCTGATTACTATCGGCATCAGTGTTTGAGGCGATCGCTGACAAATCAATATTGGTTTACATCAACGCAAAAGTCTTAGGGCGCGTCATCAGTTAAATCCAGAAAGCTTGCGGCATAGGCATTACCGCGCCCGCTCTGCAAACCCGCTAGGGGCTGAACTGCTTTCAGCATAAGGAGTCAAGCTTAAATGATGACAGCCCCTGGTCATTTTTATCCGAGCTTGAGCCTCAGTGACCGGAGTCAACTCTCGTTTATTGATAGGTATCGGCAGCATTTTCTTTAACCAGCGTATCTGGCTATTGTCTATAACCAGACTCTCATTGCCACCAAACCTACGGCGTGTCGTTGTCGCTCCCTCAAATAGCCTATGGCTGCCACTGCCCGGCAGTCATAAATATCCTTGTTGCCATGACAGGGTTGTACATCTCTGTCAGATAGTCACCTATTAACTGGTGCCAACCTACCCTGCGATCGCGCCTCCTATTTCGGAAAAGAATCC
>JBCCNE010000083.1:0-12849 GCA_039026015.1 Cyanobacteria bacterium P01_C01_bin.70
AATTTAGCTGCACTTTGCCGAAGTCGGCGGCCCATTATGTGTCAGGCAAATTGTTGGCTAACCGCCAGTCTCCAGCTATGAGTGGGGGCTAAACTACTGCCAAGCTTTGAGAATTTTCATCAGCATAATTTCACCGGCAGCGTTTCTGAAGCTGGTGAAGGGGAAAAACGCCCTAAAGTCCCTGTTCCCTCAGCCAGAGTAGTCTGCGTCACCAAGCTAGGGGCCGTCATCATTTAGATTGCTAGTGCTTTGATAACCAGGGTTTCAGTTTCTAGGTAATGAAATTAGGGCGGGCGTGATAGTGCCTATACCGTAAGGTTTCTGGCATTAATTGATGACACGCCCTAAGAAATGCTGTATCAAATTTTTTAGAGCAAAGTTTTAGAGCAGACTTCCTATAATCGCTTTTTCTAGTATCTAGGACTACCTTTCATGCCACGAGATGAGGCGAGGATGCGGATGAATCTGAGGTTATGCCCAGTTGCCGTTGACGGGGCAGCGCACCTGTTTTATTTTGCGGCTGGTTGTTGACATCAGAAATAGAGCCCATTGAGTTTTTGCCAATGATGATCGCCTCCCCCGCTGCCGCCAATCAGTCTCGCCGCTGGCAACGGTCTTTAGAAGCTGTTTTTTTGCCGGTGGCGGCGCTGCTGGTGGCGCTGCTGATATTCGGTCTTTTTTGTGCGCTAGCGGGAGCCAATCCGCTGGCGGTCTATGGCTCAATTTATAAGGCTGCTTTTGGCAGTTGGAGTGCTTGGCAAAACACTCTAATCCGCGCTTCTCCACTAATGCTGACGGCTCTGTGTACGGCGCTGCCGGCCCGACTGGGACTAGTGATTATTGGTAACGAGGGAGCGTTGGTGATTGGAGGACTCTGCGCCATCGTGGTGGGGTTGAGCCTGGGCACCAGCCTGTCACCCCTGGGTGGACAAATCGCCATGGCGATCGCCGCGCTGCTCGGCGGGGGCGGCTGGATTATGCTGGCGGGAGCCTTGCGGCACTATCGCGGCGTCAATGAAACCATCAGTAGTTTGCTGTTGAACTATATTGCGATCGCCATCATCAACCATCTGGTTGAAGGGCCGATGCGCGACGCCGAATTCGTCACCAAGCCATCTTCCGCAGAACTGAATGAAGCCCTGTGGATGGGCACGTTACCGGGGAGCCGCATTCACTATGGGCTAATTTATGGTCTGATTGCCTGCATTATTGCCTATGTTTTGATTCAGCGGACGACCTTTGGTTTTGCGGCGCGGACAGCCGGCGGCAATATTCGCGCCGCGCGAATTGCGGGACTGCCTGTCGGCAAGCTGACACTCGCGATCTGTTTCCTCGGCGGTTCTTGTGCGGGGCTGGCAGGCATGGTTGAAGTGGCCGCTGTGCAAAAGCGCATGAACGAATCGCTGGTGTCTAACTATGGCTACGCGGGTATTTTGGTTGCCTTTGTCTCGCGACACAATCCTCTGGCAACGATTTTGGTGGCAATTTTGCTGGGGGGGATTTTGGCAAGTGGGGGCATTTTGCAGCGATCTCACGACCTCCCCGACGCTACGGTGCTCGTTTTTCAAGGCATCGTTTTTCTCTGCGTACTGTTCAGCGATTCCCTCTACAGTCGGCTGCCCTGGTTTCAGGAAAAGGCGATTACTTAAGGCGATGGCCTCAATAGTTTTGTCGCTCAAGCGATCAATATAGGCTTGGCAAAGCCCACTTACAAGAACGCTTTCCATTGCGAATTGGCATTTGCATTCTGCTCACAGGAGAAAACCACATGGCAACTGAAGCACTTGGCTGGTGGGGCGTGCCCCTTGGCATCTTGGCTGGAACCCTACGCGGCAGTGCCCCCTTTCTGTTCGTCAGCCTGGGTGAATGCTTGACTGAGAAAAGCGGCAAAATTAACTTGGGCCTTGAAGGCACGCTGCTGATGGGGGCAATGAGCGCTTATGGCGTTTCCTACCTAACTCAAGGCAGTTTGGGAAATCTCTGGGCTCCGTGGCTTGGCGTCTTAGCGGCCGGAATCGCGGGCATGTTTTTAGGCAGCATTCACGGTTGGCTCTCGCAGCGGCCTCGAGTCAATGACGTGGCCGTGGGTATTGCCATGATTATTTTTGGCAGTGGTCTGGCGTTCTTTTTGGGCAAGCCATTTATTCAGCCCCAAGCGCCCCAGTTATTCACCTTCTCCTTCGGCAGTTGGAGCGACAATCCGGCTGTGCAGGCGGCATTGCTGGTGAGCCCCCTCTTTTTGATTGGCGTGGCAATCGTCCCGCTGATGCACTGGTTCTTTCGCTCCACCCGCTGGGGGCTCTATGTCCGTGCCGTCGGCGACAGTCCCGAAGCGGCCAGGGCCATGGGCATTTCTATCTTCAAGGTGCGGTTTCTCAGCATCGTCGCCGGCAGCTTTTTGGCAGGCATTGGTGGCGCTTGCTTGTCCCTTTATTACCCCGGCGTGTGGACGGAGCGCATCTCTAGTGGTCAAGGGTTGATGGCGGTCGCCCTAGTCATTTTTGCTCGATGGAATCCCATTCAGTGTTTGTGGGCATCGCTGCTGTTTGGAGGAGCCCAGGCGATCGGCCCAGCCTTTCAATCCGTCGGCGTCAACGCCTACTACTACCTATTCAATGCTGCCCCGTACATTTTGACGCTGCTAATTATGATTGCTACCTGCTCACCTCAGCGCACCCTCGTTGGTGCCCCCGGCGCTCTGGGTAAAGAAGAGTGAGCCCATGCTCCAAATTGATCGATGGCGTGCTCGGTCGCTAGGATCTGCTATGAAGAGATGTTCATCTCTGGCGATGGCTGACTATGGCGTTCAGCACCACCAAACAAATTCAATGGGCAGATTTTCACTAAGTTGTCCGTCTTCAATCAGGTTGACCAAGGCAACGATCGGCAGTGCTTGATGCTTGCAGAATCGGTGCGATCGCTGCCAAAATTACAAGTCCAAAATCGCCAATTGGCATAGCCTATGACAGAAACTTTGAAGCTGGCGGTCAACGGCACCTTGATGCGCGGGCTGGCGCTGAACCCCAATTTGTTAAACGTTGGGGCTACCTTTGATTGTGAAACTACAACTGAGCCGGCTTATCGGCTATGGACGATTGACGATCGCTATCCCGCAATGGTGCGAGTGACAGAGGGTGGTGTCGCGATCGCTGTGGAAATCTGGAATGTCCCCCTCGCGGGCTTGGGCGTGATTTTGAGGCAGGAACCTCCTGGACTCGCGATCGGCAAAGTTAAATTGGCCAATGGCGAAACCGTGCTGGGCGTGATTGGTGAACCTCTGACAGTCCAGGACAAAAAAGAAATCACTCAATTTGGTGGCTGGCGGGCTTATCAAGCGTCTTTGAGCTAATTATTGACTTCGTCCGGGTCGATTTTGTCAGAATTGATCACTAGAGCTTGAATAGAGCGCGATCGCTGCCGTGCCGCTCCGCCTCACGCTGAGGCTTAGGCAGCCTTCCTGATGTCTCGCTTACTAATCTGGGCTGGCAGCAGACTCCTCTGTTCCGGTAGCGACCCAAATTCTGCAAGTGCTCGATGCATTCGTAAAACCTGATTTAATGCCTGATGCTCTTGAGCAACCCATGCTGACGCTTAGTCATGTCGTAATGTGGGCTCTTCATGGGCATGGCGTAATCTGGCATCCAGAGAATTTAACTATCAAGAAAATTTAGACAATTCTTGAAGACTTGGTGCAGCAAATCTGATGTGGGCATAGATTTCATCAGTTTATCCATGCGAAGTCTCTGATTTTGCTACGAATAAAGGCTTCTCATGCTTAAGCCAGGATGCTTGCGAGACAAAATTCTTTATCAAAACGGCTATGACAAAGTCTTAATACCGTGAAGCCCAAATCAAGCTATTTGGCTAATTCAGTGAAATTACTGTAAATCCCGATTTTTTGCGCGTTTAAGTACGTAAGTAGACGCAAAAATCTGAATGAGTGTTTCCGTCAAATCAAGCAAACTACTTTCATAAATCTCTGCTGAAAGTGATTTCTGCTGCTTAGGGGTGTTTGTCCAAAAGTTTGTCGCCGCAGTACTAGAGGATCTTTCAAAAATGCCTATTAGCTTTAATCAGGTTGGCACTATCTCTGGCGTTGTTGGGGGTGGAAATGTTCTGCAAAATCCCACATCGCTGCAGTTTGGCCCCGATGGACGTTTATATGTTGCGGAGCAAAACGGCAGCATCAATGCCTTTACGGTCAGCATTGAAAATGGCGAGTTTGTTGCCACCACCCATGAAGAACTGATGCTGCCGGGGGGTGGCGGGGTGGTGAAGTCTATTCAAAACCACAACGACAACGGCACAGAAAGTGGCAATAGCAACCGGCAAGTCACGGGAATTCTGGTGACCGGTACGGCCACCGAACCCGTTCTGTATATTTCCTCAAGTGATCCGCGCATTGCCTTTAACGGCGAGGTCAATCTCGATACGAACTCCGGGGTCTTGACTCAGGTCTCTTGGGATAGCACCGCCCAGGAGTGGGTGGCGATCGACTTAATTCGTGGCCTGCCGCGCTCAGAAGAAAACCATGCGATCAACGGCATGGAGCTGAGCCCGGATGGCACCAAGCTCTATCTATCCGTTGGCGGTAATACCAATAATGGGGCGCCTTCTAACTTCTTTAGCTACACCGCCGAGTACGTGCTCTCGGGAACAATTTTAGAAATTGATTTGCCCGCCTTGGCGGCGCTGCCCACTCTGACAGACGGTGATGCGGGGCAGGGGAATACACCACGCAGCTACAAGTATGATTTGCCGACCCTGGATGACCCCAACATTCCCAACGTGACTGATGGGGTGGGAGAGGATGAGTTTGGCATGGATGAGGCGGGGCCTTGGGGCGGCAATGACGGTCTCAATATGGCGATTTTGCCGGCAGACGCGCCCCTTCGAATCTTTGCGTCTGGCATGCGCAATAATTATGATCTGGCCTTTACTCCAGAAGGCAAGCTGTACACCGTAGACAACGGCTCCAATACTAATCTGGGGGGCAACCCGGTGCCAGAAGCAGGGGATGCCGATGGTGACGGCATTTCAGGAGAGGCCACCAATACACCTGAAAACACAGGTCCAGGCGACCCTGAGCCGCTTTTTCTGATTGAATCAGGTGGCTATTATGGCCATCCCAATCCGACTTTATCCAACCAAAATCAGTCGTGGACGGCTTACAACAATTCGGGTAATCCAGATACTTCCCTCAGCGTTAACTCCGTTGCTGATATCTCGGCGTTGGTGCCCAATGGCGTGGCGATCGCCGACGGTTTTCTAGTTGATCCTTCTAAGATGGCAGCCCTTGACGGGCTCGACCCCACTGTAGCAGCTGATTTAGCCGAGATTAATGCGCGCCTGTTTGAAAACGGCATCCGGGTCAAACGCACCAGCAACGACTCCAACAGCATTGTCAACGTTGGTTCCTCGACCAACGGCATTGTGGCCTACGACAGCGGCGGTCAAGCCTTTAACGGAGTAATCGACGGCAAGCTGTTCGTCACGCAGTTTAACGACAACCTGACGCTGTTGAACCTCAACGCCGCGGGCGATGACTTAACCCCCGTGCTAGCCGAAGGCCCGGACGGGATTTTTGGCACTGCCGACGATGTCGTGCAAAGTGGGGGCAATGACGGCATTTTAGAGGTCGCCAACAACAGCTTGGGGGTCGCTTTGGCGAATCCTCTGGATGTGACCGTTGGTCCCGACGGCACGCTGTGGGTCGCCGAAATTGGGGGCAATGAGATCACCGTGCTGGCCCCCAGTGATGTGATTCTGCCGGGAGATAATGACTCCGACGATGACGGCATCCTCAACGTGGACGATCCCTTTTTGCGGGATGCCAGCAACGGCGCGGCTGTGACCATTACCCCCGGCCAGAACTATCTGTGGGATTTTGACGCCAACCAGGACGACAATTTGCCAGGGCCAGATGGCTTTGGCGGTGGCTTAACCGGGGTGATGGTGAACGGCACAACGGATTTTGAAGCCTTTTTTCAGGATCCATCCCCCCTCCCCGATCAGATAATTAATCTGGACAACGTTAAGTTTGTGACGGCGGCGGGCGGTGGCACCACCGTGATTGAAGAAGTTTCTGAGGGCGATCCGAGCGGGACCAGCAATTCGGGCGAATTTCTGTTTCACACGGGGGTCCAGTTTGCGCCTAATGTGGCGACGGCGACCATCCAGTGGGCCATCTTCAACCCTGCTGGCGAAGCGGAATTTGACGGTCCTAACCAGCAGCTTGGTGCTTATATTGGCACCGGCGACCAATCCAACTATCTCAAGGTTGCTGCGGTCAAAACCGGCCCGTCTAGCTCAGCGATTGAGGTGACGCTAGAAACTGACGACGTCGCCGATGCCCAGACTTATCAGCTAGCCACCCCCAATGATTTATTCGATGCGGCGACTGTGCCCCAGGGCGGCAAGATCTTTGTCGAACTGCTGATTGATCGGGTGAACAACTCCGCCACGCCAACTGTCAGCTATGACACCGGCGCAGGCGTGGTCACCGTGACGGGATTAACGCCTATCGACCTGACTGGCAGCAAGGTGCTCACGGCGATTGAGGGCAACTATCAGGTGCAGGGGCAGCCAAGCGGAGTCGCTGTGGGTCTGTTTTCAACCAATGCTGGCCAGGGCTCGTCTGAGAGCGATCGCTTCCAGGCCGTTTTTGACGGCATTGAAATTACTGCCACTGAGGCATCACTGCCGCCTGACGCAGTGGACGATAGCCTGGCTACTGGAATTAACACGCCCCTCGTCATCACTCCCGCTGATTTGCTGGCGAATGACACCGACCCCAATCCCACCGATAGTCTGACCATTACCCAGGTGGGCAATGCCGTTAACGGGGCGGTGAGCCTCGATGATAACGGCACGCCAGCAGACGCCAGCGACGATGTCATTACCTTTACGCCGAATCCTGATTTCGCCGGACAGGCTAGCTTCGACTACACCGTGACCGACGGCAACACGACGGATACGGCGTCAGCAGCGGTGCAGGTGGCCGATGAGGTGGTGCTTTATCGCGTCAATGCAGGGGGCGTGCTGGTGGCGGCCCTGGCTAGCGACCCCGTCCAACTGGCTTGGGCGGCTAACACGGGGACTGGCGCTCAGAGCGGCAACGGCTTCTCTAACAACATTGGCAATACCTTTGCAGCAGACATCAGTAATGCCTTAGAAGATGCTTCGCTGCCTGACTATGTGCCTTACCAGGTCTTTGCGGCTGAGCGCTGGGACGGGGTTGCCGGCCCCGAAATGCAGTGGAATTTTGATGTTACGGCGGGCGGCACTTACCAAGTCAATCTGTTTTTGCGCAATGGATTCAGTGGCACGAATGATGCCGGTGAGCGCATTTTTGATATTGCGATCGAAGGCACCGAATATTTCAGCGATGTTGATCTGAGCGGCACTTACGGCCATGAAACTGCGGCGATGCTGTCGCAAACCTTAGTCGTCAACGATGCCTCGCTCGATATCGAGTTCCTCCACGATGTGGAGAATCCGCTGATTAACGCGATCGAGATTATTCAGCTGAGCGGCGACACGACTCCAACGCTGCCCCAACTCTCAGTGGGAGCCCCAACCCCAGCGGCAGTGACCGAGAGCGGCGACAGTGACGTAACGGCTTTGCTCTTCCCGGTCAGCTTCGACACGACTCCTGACACTGATATCACGGTCGAATACTCGGTTGATATCAACGGCAGCGTTACCCCAGGACTGACCCAAGCTTTGGGCACAGCGGGAGCTGACATTTTGGTGGAAGTGCCGAATGATGATCTCGACAATGGGGCGGAAACCGTCACCGTGACTTTGACGAGCATCACCGTAGGCAGCGAGGCGGCGACGCTGGGGACGGCGATCGCCGCCACTGCCACCGTTACCGAAGACGACATCACCCTAACCGACAGTTTCAACGGTGCAGCAGCGCCGGGCAATGATTTTGCCAACGACAACACCACCCCTGATGATGTCACCCTCGGGCTTGGCAGTAATACCCTATTTGCCGTTCAAGAGCCCGCTGACAATGACTACGTGACCTTTGAGGTGGCGGCAGGTCAACAGCTCATTGCCGCAAACTTGCTCAACTATGCGGGCGGCACTAACGCCACCTTCCTTGGCATCGCGACCGGCCAGTCTTTCCCGAATGAAAATGATTTGGTGAATGGCGTGGTGCTTTTGGACGGCGGCACGATTTATGACGCCAGTGCGATCGACACTGACCTGCTGCCCTTGCTGACCTCTACCCAGGTAGAAGGGAATGGCACGCCCACTGCTGATTTGCCGTCACTGCTCGGCCCCGGCTTTTACACGCTCTGGTTTAGCCAAAATGGCTCGCCAGCCTCGGCTTCGACGCTGGAATTGGTGACCGAAGCGCTGGTGCCTGTAGAGGCGGTGGATGATGCCGTCTCTACAGATGTGAATACGGCTCTGAATCTTCCTGTTGCCCAGCTGCTGGCGAACGACACCAGCGGTAGCGGGACGGCACCGCTATTTCTGACGCAGGTAGCCAACGCTGCGAACGGGACCGTTGGCCTGGACGATAGCGGCACCCCCAATGACGCCAGCGATGACGTCGTCATCTTTACGCCAGCGCCGGATTTTGTGGGGCAGGCAAGCTTTGATTACACGGTAAGTGACGGCACGGCAACCGATACCGCCTCGGTGACAGTCGGTGTCACCGCCGGTCTGGCTGAGACAGGGGTGCTCTATCGCGTCAATGCCGGTGGCGCTGAAGTTGCGGCCTTGGCGAGTGACCCTGTGCAGCTGGCCTGGGTGGCGAACCCTGGCACAGGTGCCCAGAACGGCGCTGGTTTCGCGAACAATACCGGCAATGTGGCGACTATGAGCATTGCTACGCAGGCCAGGGATGCCTCGCTGCCTGACTATGTGCCCTACCAAGTCTTCAGTGAGGAACGCTGGGACGGGATGGCGGCGCCAGAGCTGCAGTGGAATTTTGACGTGACTCCCGGTGGCACATATCAGGTGAATCTGTTTGTGCGCAATGGCTATAGCGGCACAAATGATGCCGGGGAACGGATCTTTGATGTGGCGATCGAAGGTACTGAGTACTTCAGTGATGTTGACCTCAGCGGCACGTATGGACACCAAGTTGCGGCCATGCTGTCCCAAACGATCGTGGTCGAGGATAACTCACTGGATATTGAGTTTCTGCATGATGTGGAGAATCCGTTGGTCAATGCGATCGAAATTGTTCAGCTAGAGGGTGAGGTGCCACCTACCCTACCCACGGTGTCAATTCTGAATCCCAATCAGACTGTGAGCGAAGGGGTAAGTGGTGGGCAGGTGCAAATTTCGATCGCGGCAGACGCCACCGTGCCAGCCAATGAGACGGTGGATGTGACTTTCCAAATCGAGCCGCTTTCGGCGACCCCCGGCAGTGGCGGCGACTATCAATACACGTCTTCGTCGGCCACGTTTGGCGGTGGCGTGTACACAGACACCGTCAGCATTGCCGGCAGTTCGTCTGACGTAACGATTCCGATCGCCATCCTGAATGACACTGAACTGGAAGGAACCGAAGCCTTCGAGGTCACTATTGTCTCGGTCAGCGCCAACGCGCAGATTGACTCGGCGAATAGCATTGCGACGGTCACGATCGCTGACGACGATGCCGCTGCCACTGCGCTGATATCGCTGGCGGCTCCCAGTCCGGCCACGGTGGTTGAAACGGGGGACACTGGCACAACGACCTTCCTCTTCCCCGTCAGTTTTGACACGCCGCCCAGCACTGACGTCACGGTCGAATATTCATTGGACATTAACGGAACTGTGACCACGGGCCTAACCCAAGCGATCGCCACCAGCGGCGGCAACATTAGTGTGGCCGTGCCGAATGACGCGCTCGCCAATGGCGACGAAACGGTCACGGTGACCCTGACCGATGTCACCATCGGTAACGATGTGGCGACGTTGGGGCCAGCAACGACGGCAGCGGCGATCGTCACCGAAGATGATGTGGCGACGTTGACGGGGGCCGCTACTTTATCCATCAACTTGAACTCGAATAACGTTCAAATTTCCAACTTTGGCAACAACTCATTCCAGATTGAAAATGTTGGGGATAAAGATATTACTGCCGTCGAGATTGACGTCACCAACGCCTTGTACCCCGATAGCGTTTTCGATCCCTTTGGCCTTGCTGGCGACACCGTCTCCAAAGCGCTGACCATTAACACGGCAGGCGGCACTGGCGTCATCGCTCCTAACAACAACCCTAACGACCCGAATAACGAAACCTACATTGGGGCCGGTGGCACCGCCGGTTATAAAGGCATCAAGCTATTTTTTGATGCCAACGCCAACGGCGGTTTTAATCCGGGGGAAACGGTTGGTTTCGCGATCGATATGGACCCCAACTCCGTTGCGGGCACCGCAAAAGGCCCGCTCGATGCCGGTTCTTCGCCCAGTTGGGACGTGGGCGGCGTCTCCGGAGCAGAGCTGATTGGCTCCACGTTTACCGTCACCTTTGAGGACGGCACGACTACCACCGGACAACTTCAGGGCGCGGGTAACCAAGGTGGGTCTCAAGGATTAGTAACCCAAAACCCGGCTAACTTAGACGTCAATCTGACCGTTAACGGTTTAGGGGCGGGTAGCGTGGGCACTTATGGCGCTGGTGGCCCAACCGTTAATATCAGCGGCCCGGCAGGCCAAAAAGCCCGTATTGTATTGACTAAAGGCTTTATCCAGCCGGTCAATCCTTATGCCCAGTTCTTGGCAAATCAACTGGATGCTTTAGCACTCGAAGATTTTCCAGCGAACAATGCCGTTGAATTTCAGACGGTGGATGTTGACCTAACCGGAGGCAGTCAAGATATCACCAGCCTGTTTGATTTTGACGAGGTCAACAACTATAATTTTGTGGGGGATGACCAACTACCGCTGGGGTTTGTGGCGAGCGTCATTGACCCAGTCAATGACAATTTGCCTTTAGGTGCGGTCACCCAACCTATCTATTTGGAATTTGTGCAATCGACGCTGCCGACCGTTTCTGTGGCCGCCCCAACTCCTGCGGCAGTAGCGGAAAGTGGCGACAGTGGCGTGACCGCTTTACTCTTCCCGGTCAGTTTCGATGCGGCTCCTGATACCGACATCACGGTCGAATACTCGGTTGATATCAACGGCAGCGTCACCCCAGGCCTGACCCAAGCCCTGGGCATAGCGGGAGCTGACATTCTGGTGGAAGTGCCGAATGATGATCTCGACAATGGGGCGGAAACCGTCACCGTGACGCTGACGAGCATCACTGCCGGCAACGAGGCGGCGACGCTGGGCTCAACGACGGCGGCGGCAACGGTGAGTGAAGATGATGCGGTGACGCCGCCGCCCAGCCGTAATGTGCTCTATCGAGTCAACGCGGGTGGCCCTCAGATTGCGGCGATCGACGGCGGTTTAGCTTGGTCCGCCGACACTGAGAGCCAAAACAGCGACTATCTGCTAAATCCCGGCAGTAATAGTACTTTTGGCGGTTCAGTGCAGCCGAGTCTAGGGGGCACACCTGATATTGCAGCGACGACTCCCGCAGCCATTTACGCCACTGAGCGCTGGGACGGCGTGGCGGGCAGTGAGATGCAGTGGGGCTTTGCCGTGCCGCAAGCGGGGCTATATGAGGTGCGGCTATTTATGGGGAATGCCTATAGCGGGACCAATGACCCGGGTGAGCGGATCTTTGACGTGGCGATCGAAGGGGATGTGCCGCCAAGTTTGAACGATATAGATTTGTCAGCTCAATTTGGTCATCAGGTCGGTGGCGTGATTACTTACCAGGCCAATGTCACCGATGGAGTGCTCAATATTGAGTTTCTCCATCAAGTTGAAAATCCCTTGATCAACGGCATCGAGATTGTACAGGTGTAGTAGTTCTTCGTCAGGAGACAAAGAGTTGTGATGGGCTGCGACATACTTGTGACTGGGTTTAACAGAACGGCCAGAGGGAGGGCGATCGCCCTTCCTTTGGCCGCGGCTTTACAGATTGTGCCTGCGGACTTAGCAGAGCCTGACGGTTCTATTCTGGAAAGGCAATTTCATCCTGCTGCCAGGGGCTTGGCAATGCCGAGGCACGGTGAAGTATTGAGGCTGTTGCTGGCTGGCGGCGATCGCTAACGGCAGCAATTGGAACACAGCTTGGTCACAATTTTTGGAGTGTCCTGGTCAAAAATGCTTGACATAGACGGGATAAAAACTGCTAAATTATTTAGGCCTGCTTGATGGGGTGTAGCCAAGCGGTAAGGCAGCGGGTTTTGGTCCCGCCATTCCTAGGTTCGAATCCTAGCACCCCAGTTTTAATAGCTCTTACTGTTTTTTGGCTTCACTGAAATACCTACGGTTTACTGCCACACTGCCAAATTCCTGAGGCGGCTGCAGTCATAATTAGCTTCATCATTACTCGGTGATGGCAAAGTAGGGAACTGGGCGATCGCGTCCTAGCTGAAAACTTTGGCCTAAATTTTCATCATGACCCGGACAAGCGCCCCGGAAAAGATCCGCGAACCGCTGAAGGACAGGTTAAGGTAGACGTTGGGTGTATCTACGGTGACGGATCGAGCAGTTGCGAAACCCTGATTCGCGCTGATCCGACTAACGCCCCTTTGTCAGGTAAGCTTTTATGACCCATTCAGCTACGGCGACTCAATCCAAGACGCAAATCACCCGTCGCTTATTCAACGTGCCTTGGCGGCGGCTTTTATCAGGTGGCTGCCTGACCATTGCCGCTGCCGTTACCGCGCTCAACAGTCCCTTTTTGCAAGAGTGGGAGCGGCAGGTTCAAACGATTTTTTTTGAACTGCGCGGCCCCAAAGTAGCTCCAGAAGATATTGTTATTTTGGCGATTGA
>JBCCNE010000084.1:0-12772 GCA_039026015.1 Cyanobacteria bacterium P01_C01_bin.70
ATTGCTGTAACCCATCGCTTTCAGGGTGGCGTATTCCGACCAATGGTCGGCCACGTCAGTGTACAAAATCTGATAAACGAGAATAATGCCCACAAAAAAGCTCATGACCGTCAGCAGCGAGAAAACGAAGGCGATATTGGTGCTGTCGCGCCAGTAATCTCGCTCTTGGGCCTCAAAGCTGTTGCCGGGACCAGAGCGCCGCATTACTTTCACATCATTGGGCAAAAAATCACCAAGCTGCCCGATCAGATCATCCACATCTACTCCCGGCTCGACTTTCACCAGGCCAATGTCAACCGTGGCAAAGCTGCGCTCGTCTTCCTCGGGGCCGCGGTTGGCAAAGTAGCGCAAAAAGTTTTGGTCGCTCATGATCAGGTTGCCGTTGCCGGAGGCAAAGTCTGTTCCCAAGCTAAAGGTGCCCACAATGCGAATGTTGCGTTCTGCCAGCTCAGTCTGGACTCCGGCTGCGCGCGGGCCGACTTCGGCGCGGGCGCGGCTGTCGATCAGGGCAGTATTGGGCAGCTGCAGCGCTGCCAAATTTTCAGACACGCCGGGAATGGGTAGGGCTGGGTCCGCCAGGTTAAACGCTAGCACCCGCACCGGTCGCGTTTGGCGCGTTTCCGGATTTTTCCACCGCACGTCGCTGAGGTAAAACGGATA
The DNA here is from genome assembly GCA_039026015.1 of Cyanobacteria bacterium P01_C01_bin.70. Classification (GTDB taxonomy): domain Bacteria; phylum Cyanobacteriota; class Cyanobacteriia; order Phormidesmidales; family Phormidesmidaceae; genus Halomicronema. The sequence goes on from JBCCNE010000084.1 coordinate 661, forward strand.
GGCAGCCTGCACTCCGGCAAAGGCTTCGACTTGATACAGGCGGCGGCGGGCAAACGACTCGGGCACAAACATGTTGTTCTTGAGCCGATTGATGATGATGATGTCGGCATTGAGGCGGTTGATGAGCTGCACCTGACTGTCATACAGCGCATTTTGGAAACCGGTAAAGAGGAACATTAGCAGTACCGCAAAGCCGACACCGGCCAACGACGTGGCAAACTTGCGGCGATCGTGGGTCAGGTTCAGCAGGGCCAGCGGCGTCCGTTGCCACCAATTCATAGCTAAAACACCTCCGCTGGATCGGCTGTCACCGCCCGCCGCACCGAAATTAGACCAGAGACACCACACATCACGACGGTCAACACAAACACTAAGATAAGGCGGCTGGGGGACATGACCATCGGCAAATTAGTCGCCGCTTGGGTCAGACGGTAGAGGCCCAAAGCGACGACGAAACCAGGCACGTAGCCCGCAACAGCCAAAATCACCGCCTCTTGCAGCACCACCCCAAACAAAAAGCGACCGCTGTAGCCCATGGCCTTGAGGGTGGCGTATTCCTTGATGTGGTCGCGAATGTCAGTGTAAAGAATCTGATAAACGATAACCGTGCCGACAATGAAGGACACAATGACGCCTAAGGTGAAGATAAAGCCGATCGCGGTACTTTGCAGCCAGTACTGCAGGTCATTTTGAATAATCTCGCGCCGGGTCAGCACTCGCACGTCAGCCGGCAAAGTCTGGCGCAGGGTAGCGGCGATCGCTGCCACATCGGCCCCGGGGGCGGTTTGAATCAAGCCCAAGTTGATTTGGTTAAAGGGCCGAGGATAAAAGAAGCGCACAAAGTTTTGGTCGCCCATAATCAGGGTGCCGTCGGCGGCAAACCCGCCGCCTAGGGTGTATTGACCGCCAATGGTGACGCGACGGCGGTCAGCTTCGGTTTCGATGCCGATGGTTTGGGGACCAAATTCTTCGCGGGAGAGGCGATCAATTAAGACGGTATTGGGCCGCTCCAAAATTTCTCGAGTGGCGGCGGTTTGCAGCTCTGGCATGGCAAATACCGGGTCTTGGGGATTGATGCCAAACACAAACATGGCGCGGCTAATGCGGGTTTCAGGATTACGCCAGAGCAAATATTCGAGATACAGAGGCATGACGCGATCAACCCCAGCGATGCCTGCGACCTGATAGAGCCGGGCGCGGGGAAATGCTTTAGTAGTGCTAATTTCTAGCGATTGAGGAGAAGTGAGATAAATATCGCCGTTGAGCTGTTCGTAGAAGGTCACGCTCGTCGACAGCAAGGCTCCCTGAAACCCCAAATTCATAAAAATCAGCATCACGGCAAACGCCACCCCCGCGATCGCCACCATGAGTCGGGTGCGCTCGTGCAGCAGGTTCAATAGGGCCAGCGGCGTGCGTTTCATCTAGGGCTCCTGAGCAGACTCTGCCGACTCCAGAGCGATCGCCACGTCCACCTGCAAATTGGTTAGTCCGTCAATCACCTCACTCTGATCAACGCGGACGCGCACCTCCACCACGCGGGCATCGGCGTTGGCTGCCGGGTCGTCATCCAGCACGTCGTTCTTAAAGATCTGCAGCCCCACCTGCTCGACCGTGCCCGTCAGGACTTCCTCAAAAGCCCCGTTGCGGCTGGTGATGGTGGCTCGCTGTCCCGGCTCCACCAGGGACACATCGGTCTCATACACCTCTGCCACGACGTACATCTGCTGAGTATCCCCCAGGGCTAAGATAGGATTATTGGTGGTGATGGCTTCCCCCGGTTCGGTGTAAAGCTGCAAAATTTGACCTGCCTGCGGGGCCCGAACGATGGTTTGTTCCAGTCGCGCCTCGGCCAGAGCCAGATTCTGGGCGGCGGACTCAACATTGACTTGCGTTTGCGATAAGCGCAGCTCTGCCACCTGACTTTCCACCTGCGCTTCAGCATTGACCATGTTGGTCACGCGGGCGATTTCTAGCTCTTGCTTGTGGGCTTGAGCACTGAGCACCTGCTCTTGTAGGCGCTCGACAGTGGCTCGTTGGCGATCGCGTTCCTGCTGAGCGATCGCCCCATCGGCATAGAGCTGCTCAAAGCGGGCCAGATCAGCCTCGGCAATCTGTAAGTCCGCCTGCAAACTCTCAATGGATTTCTGCTGCGCCGCGATCGCCGCCAATTGCGGCTGATCAATTTGTCCTAGACGAGTTGCCGCTTCTTGAATGCTAGCCTCACCGGCTTGGGTTTGCGCCGACAGGAGGGCTTCCGCTTCCGCCAGTTGACTGGCCGCATAATCGCGCTCAGCCCGCCGCACCTCATAAATATCCAGATAAGCGAGAATCTGGTCAGACTGAACGACATCGCCCTCGGCAACTGCCAAGCGGCTTAAACGACCATTTTCTGGCGGCACCACATCTACCACCCGCCCGGCAGGCTCTACGCGCCCCAAAGCAGCCACCTGCACCCGCTGGGGCGCGGGCTCTACCGTTTCCGCAGCTTCCTCCTGACGAGCTTGGATAAGCGATCGCACTCCCCAGAACGCCAATCCCCCCAAGAGCAACAGCCCCACTATCAGCAGCCACAACGATTTACTAGACGTTGAGCGCAACTGTTTGATGGCCATAAATCATGTCCCCAGATCAACCAAGGCCAATAAGGGAGCAACCAGCGCCCTTATTACACCCTAAGAATAAACTAAACCGTTTAGTTAAAATCAATGTTATTCCTTTATAGGTGTAGCGTTTGCGCTCGGTGTCGCCACGGTTTTTTGCAGCTTTGCAACAATTTTAAGGCTGCACAAACTGCATCAGGGTCATCTCCCAAACCAGGCGTGGCTGCACAAAACGCCGCAGGTGCAGGCGAGCTTGCTCTAGGGCTTGCAGGGTGGCAGGCGAGCCCTGATCGGCCCAAATCACCTGTTGCAAATAATCCACTAGCCACAGTTGCGACTCGGTATCCATCTCTTTGCTGACCCGGCGAGCCAGGTCTAAGGCGGCCCGCAGATTGGCAGGCCGCTGACGCAAGGCTGCTACTAAATCTGCGGGCAGAGCGTTGAGCTGCCGCCAAGCGGCGATCGCCTGTCCCGGACTGCCCTGAGCCAGCGCCAAAATATCTGGTCGCGGCAAAATCTCGCCGTGGCCCGCCTGCTGCAAAATAGTCGCTATGATGTCAGGCGACAGTCGCCGAAAGGGAATTGTCTGGCACCGCGAAATAATCGTGGGCAACAGGCGAGCGCTGTCTTCTGCCAGCAAAATCAGGGTGGCAGCCCCCGGCTCTTCCAGGGTTTTGAGCAGACCGTTAGCAGGCGCTTCAGCCATCGTTTCAGCGCCTTCAATCACCACCACGGCGCGATCAGCTTCCAGCGTAGGGCGTGACAAAAACCGGGTAATGTCGCGAATTTGCTCTAGGCGAATTTGCGGCGGACTTTTGCGTTTCAGGTCCAGCTCTGCGGCTTCGGCGGCGGTGACGGGCTTGCCTTTGTGCAAATAGGTCGGCTCCACCCACAGCAAGTCGGGATGGTTGCGATCATCGATGCGGCGCCGCAGAGTCACGACATTATCTGTCGTCAAAGCCCCCAGCAAACATTCGGCAAATCGCAGCGCGGCCAATCGGCGACCAACACCGGCAGGGCCCACAAACAGGTAGGCCGGCGCAATGCGCCGGCGAGCGATTGCCTGACTCAGCAGCGCCACCGCCGTCTCTTGCCCTAATAGGTCAGCAAACGTTTCCCGTACCATGTCTTGAGTCGCTGCTCCATCACGGATTGAATCTGCTGAGCTACCGTCGCAGCGGGCTGGGCGGCGTCGATAGCGACAATGCGATTAGGGTGCTGCTCAGCCAGCGTCTCAAACCCCTGCTGCACCTGCTGGTGAAACTCTAAGCTGGTTTGCTCCATGCGATCTAGCTGTCCCCGAGAGCGGCTGCGACTCAGTCCCTCTGCTGCATCCAGCTGGAGCCACAGGGTCAAGTGACCGGCAATGCCCTCGGTGGCGATCGCATTTAACTGCTCAATCAATGACAAACTGAGCCCTCGACCGTAGCCTTGGTAAGCCACTGTGGAGTCGATAAAGCGATCGCACAGCACCCAACTGCCCGTTTGCAAAGCTGGGCGAATCACCTCTTCCAGGTGCTGGGCGCGATCAGCGGCATACAGCAGCAGTTCGGCGCGAGCCCCTAGCGCGGTCTCTGACGGGCTATCTAACAGCAGCGATCGCAGCGATCGTCCGAGCTGCGTGCCCCCCGGCTCGCGCGTCACCACGATATTAGGCACCGTCCCTGCACTCTGCAACTTTTGAAAGACGTCATGGGACTGTAGCCATTGATATAGCTGAGCGAGCTGAGTGCTCTTGCCGCTGCCTTCAACCCCCTCAAAAACAATTAGTTTTCCATCCATATCGCTGCCAGTGGAAGATGTGTTTACCCAAGTCGATCAGGACTTACGCGTGCGCTCCCTGCATCCCCCAATTCTGGGGGACGTTGAATCCGTTCACCCCAAAAGTTGGAAGCAGGGGGTCATAAATTTGGATTCAACTGCATAAGTCCTACTGATCTTAAAGTGACTCGGCACTTCTGCATCATTTGGGTCAATCAACTCAATGACACCAGCTCAATCAACTGCCCAATAGAACTAAAGTGATCACCCATCTCGCATGACCGACCAAACAGGTCTCAGCACCGGCGTCGGCACTGGTACCCTAGAGGGGTGATGGATAACTAGAACTATTGTCCAGCAAAGATTTGAGTGATTTCTGAGCAGAATTCTCGAAGCCCTTATCCAAATAAGGGTTTACAGTCTCCATCACCCGCTAATTTATCCAGTGCCTCTGCTCTCACGCACCTTGCTTCACATAAGCAAGAGAGGGTAGTGTTTTTTCCCGACAGCCGACAGATTCCGACCTTTGACTCTGACACAATCCGACTTTTTCAAACCAGTCAAATCGCTAGGCTTTAGCTAAGAATAAATGTCTGTCGTTCAGAACGCTGCTATGAATCATTTTTCTACACTCATTAGCCTATTGCGCGATCGCGATACCTTCCTCACAGAAATTCAAGATCATAAAAAAGTTGAATCAAAAATCCTCTCGCTAATTATTGCCAGCTCGCTATTTTTTGCCATCTACGGAGCAATTATTGGCGCTTCCAATAGCTGGCAGCAAATGCTGGTGTCGATGGTCAAGCTGCCGGCACTCTATTTGCTTACCTTATTAATTTGTCTGCCCACCCTTTATTTCTTCGATATTCTATTTGGCTCTCGAGCTGACTTTAAGCAATATGTTGTCCTGAGCTTAACCACCGTTTCAGTCATTAGCGTGCTGCTGTTTAGCTTTGCTCCAATTACGCTCTTCTTTCTAATTTCAATTCGCGACTATCATTTTTTCTTATTGCTTAATGTAGCCATATTTTCACTGACGGGGTTCGTTGGCGTTAATTTGTTTTATCGAGGCGTACGCCAGGTTCTGGAATTTAGTGAAAAAACGCCGCCCATTCGAAATCGACTGCTCCTGTTTTGGCTAGTCCTTTATGGCTTGGTCGGCAGTCAGCTCGGATGGACGCTGCGGCCATTTTTCGGTGCTCCTGACGAAACGTTTCAGCTCTTCCGCAATATCGAAGGTAACTTTTACTCGCAAGTAATTAAGAGCCTTTTATCGCTGATTTTGGGACAGTAAATAAATGCGATTGCAGAAGCCTGATAATGAATAACGAAAAATTAAAAGTCAACAATCGAGCATAATGACGGCTGCAATTGAGGATTTAGCGATCACTTACCATCAGTTAGAAAAACTGACGGGCTTTGATATCGATCGCATGTTTGTGGGCAGAATGATTCGGCCATCGGCGTTGCGATCGCCGTCTCGATTGCTTGCGTTGCTCATCAGCGAAAGTTTGCTATGGCTGGTGGCGTTTACCCTGTGTCTAGGGGCCGGGCTGGTGCTGATGCGCCAGTGGGCAGCGGCCCATCACTTAGGCGTACTCGCTGGCGTAGCTGGTAGCATGACCTTGCTGGGAGCCATTGCCTGGTATGGGTATCAGTGGCGGCGGGCAGTGCCGCGGCGATCGCTCTTTCGGCTGCTGGATGAAGTTGACCATCACAACGACATGGTGCAAGCACTCCGCATTCAGTCTGAGCTAGCGGCAATTTCGACAGCTGAGGGAACGTCCAATATTCAACTACAGGGCATAGCAGCATTGACGGCGACCCGTGACGCCCTGCTGGCGGCCATTATGATTGAACGGGTCTGGCGACGTCATCAGCCGTTTATGCAGCGGCAGCAGGATCTTTTTCACAGCATTGAGACTAATCTGGCCCAGCTAGAGGCCTTGCAAGTCAACGCTCAAGCTACGGAATATCAGCAGCTCCTGCAGTCGGCGCTAGAGATTGGCCTCGCCGTTCGCCGAGAATTGTTGTAACCACTGGCAGCGGAACAACAGTTCGAGAGCAGCACAACGATTTCCGCCTGTCGTGCAACGATTTTTGAGTGACTCCCAATAGCTTATTGAGCTTGAGGACGCCTACTTGACAGTGACGTTGCCGTCTAACCAATCCTGGGGCTTGAGAAAAACGTCGTAAAGCTGATGCTCGGGCGTGCCGGGTTCGGGGTGGAAGCTATATTCCCAGCGGACGAGGGGCGGCAGGGACATCAGAATAGACTCCGTGCGGCCATTGGTTTGCAAACCGAAGATAGTGCCCCGGTCATACACCAAGTTGAACTCGACATAGCGGCCTCGGCGATAGAGCTGAAAATTGCGCTCGCGCTCGCCATAGGCCTGATTCTGATGCTGCTCAGCGATCGGCACATAGGCAGGCAAAAATGCTCTGCCGCAGTCATTCACAAAGTTGAACAGGTCTGACCAACGGCGCTGAGGCAGTTCGCCGATCTGCTGGCTAAGCTTTGCGGCGGGACCATCCTCATGAGGGCCGCGATACAGCTCACCACGACCGTCTTGGTAGTCAAAGAAGATGCCGCCGACGCCGCGCGTTTCGCCGCGATGCTTCAGGTAAAAATACTCGTCACACCAGCGCTTGAATACTGGATAGTAGTCAGAATGATGGCGCTCGCAAGCCTCTTTCAAAGTCTGGTGAAAGTGCCTTACGTTATTCAAATCAGGATAGTAAGGGGTCAGGTCAATACCGCCACCAAACCACCACACGGGTCCAGCTTCAAAGTAGCGATAGTTGAGATGCACCGTGGGAATGTGGGGATTGTGCGGATGCAGCACCATCGAAGTGCCGGTGGCGTAGAAATCGTGGCCAGCCGCTTCGGGACGCTGTACGAGAATACTAGAGGGCAGTTGCTTGCCCCAAACTTCTGAGAAGTTAACGCCGCCCTGCTCAAAGACACGGCCATTTTTGAGCACTCGCGATCGCCCGCCGCCGCCTTCGGGCCGCTCCCACTGGTCCTGCTGGAACTTGGCTTTACCGTCCAACGCTTCCAAACCAGCACAGATTTCATCTTGAATACCCTGCATAAAGGCGCTAACGCGATCGCGAGAATCTGCGGGTGGGGGGGCCGATGTCGCAGTAGACGCTTGATGGCGATTGGGTATGGAAGAAGTCGTCATAAATCAGGCAAGCCTATCCAACAGAAAATTACGAGACAAAATAGCCGTGACTGGACAAGGTCGCTGATTAAACAGCTATCGCTGCAAAAACCTCACAGGTGGCCACATCGCAACGACACTGAGCAACAAAGCTGATGATCCAGCGTCACTATGCACCATCTAGTCAGCGTTTAGCTCGATATAGCAACCCTTTAATCCATCAGGCATTGGTCGATTTTACCCTACTTTGAATCAAGCTCTGAAAGGAGGCAACAAAACATTTGTCTACAATGGAAGACACTATCAGAATATTGAGAAATCTAAATATTTAAGACAGAATTTTCAGGCGCTCTCATTGGTGGTTGACCATAACAGCTAATTCCCATCTCAAAAATTAGATGTCGTAATTCTTCTCTCCAGCGCATTAGTTTATTTAGCCTAACGGGTTCTAGCGCAGCCACTATTTTTTGATGATGCCCAAGGTGCGATCGCAGTCCCTAAATTCCTGAACCGTTGTTGCCCTTTTTTCGCTATGAAAGTGTTTCAGTTTTTCTGGAGAAAACACGCCACTGTCACTCGTCACGCTGATGCCCCTGGCGGTTTAATGCCCCATCATGCCAGCAATCACCCCATCTATCGCACTTATGAGGCCCTCAGCACTGCTCCTGTCGAAGCGCTGTGGCAGACGCTCACCAATTTGGCTGATATATCCTCCTGGCATCCTCTGATCGACAGCACTAACGCACCTAGAGGACTAACGGCCAAACCGGGCTTAATTTATCGCGTGATTCCCCGCTGGTTGCCGATTCCCGTACAGATTTTTATAGAACGAGTTTCCCCCCCGGAACTGATTAGTATCCGATTATTTCCCGTGCCGGGGTTAGAAGAACGCGTCGTCTATCGCCTGGAATCAACGGTATGGGGCACCCAAATCTCCTACTCGATTTGCCTGCGGGGCTGGCTGTCGCCAGTTGCTTGGTCAGTGCTTAAGCCTTTTGCCTCAAAGGTCGCAGAGGCGATCGCCCGCGCTGCAGAAGACGCCACCCACTCCGCATTGCCCGGTAAAAAGTCGCGGTTTGAGGCGTGGTGAGAGCACGTACGTGCGTGATTTTGGATTTGGGTTCTGGGTTTTCTGCCCTCTTCACCCCGCCGTTCTCTCACATCACGATGTATGAAGAATTGGAGACGTAGTTGGGGGCGGCAAGTGAGTGGTAAATGCCTTCAACTTGGCTAACGTTTTTGGCTAAGGTGTAGCGCTCCAGAACCCGCTGGCGGGCTTTGCGGCCCAGCAGGCGCGTCATCTCCGGATGATTGCGAAAAATCGGGAGGATGGTTTGCAGCTGCTGGCGCACACGTTGAGTATCGATCACAATGCCCGCACCTTCTTCCAAGACTTCCCCGTCAGCCCCAGCATCGGTGGCGGCGCAGGCCGTGCCACAGGCCATCGCTTCTAATAGCGACAGTGATAGGCCCTCCACGAGTGAGGGCAACAAAAATACGTCGGCTCCTCGCAGGATATCGATGCGCCGACTTTCATCTTTAACAAATCCCAGCCAGTGGATAGATTCGTCGCTGTAAAAGTTGCGTAGGGAGGCTTCTAGTGGGCCATTGCCGACGATCGCCAGCTGACAATTTGGCCCCATATCGGCCTGCCGCCAGGCTCGCAGAAGAGCTTCCACATTCTTTTCGGGGGAGATACGTCCCTGATAGACGAACAGTTGACGCGCTTGCAGAGTCGATTTAGTAGCCGATGGCCCCGGTGAGTATTTATTAACATCAACCCCGTTGGGGATGACGGCCAGTCGTTCGGCCGCCACCCCCAGCCGCATCAGAATATCGCGCTGTAGCTTGGAGAAAACGATCACGCGATCGCAGCGAGCCAGCATCGGCGCATACATCTGGTAAGTGAGATGCTGCGCGCCAGAACTCAAGGTCCGGAGTTTGCGATCGAAGGCCGGATGAAAGGTCACAACCAGCGGCAATTGCAGGTCGGCACAAATCTCTGGTAGGCGGAAATCCAGAGGCGACAGCGTCAATGATGCATGAACGATATCGGGGTGTAGCTGCTGCAGAGTAGCTACCAGCAGTTTGCCAGCCCGCAGCGAGGGAATGGTTAAAACTTGAGACTTAAACCAAAAAGGCAGGGAAATTTCTTCCAGGACGTGGCTAGAAGCGCCCTTTACCCAGGTCATTTGGGCGCTATCATCAGTGGCCGCAACCTGCTGATGGTCAAAATGCAGAAAAGTGACCTGATAGTCACGCTGCAGCAAAGCGTGAGTGATTTCTCGACCGTAGGTAACGTTTCCACAAAACGGTGATTTTTTGCCAAGCCATACTACGTGCATCGACAGGGGGGAAAGCTTCTTTATCCGCAGAATGAGGGCGGTTGACCGCTGATCGCCTAGAAAGCTAAGCGCGATCGCCCTCTTGCTTAGCGAGAGAAGCGTTTACTGTGCTGTCATCACCCGTACCGGCACTATACCAGGTCAGCAGACCTCCCGAAGCAACAACTCCACCGAGAATCGTCAAGACTAGGGGCAACCCCAGCCAGCTTTCAGCAACGCTAGCGAGCGCCAGCGGCAAACTCAAAGCAATATTAACGACATTGTTTTGTAAACCAAATACTTTGCCCCGCATGGCAGCCGGCGTTTCTTCTTGAATGGTTGTCTGCATGGGAATGCCGATGAGGGCAGCAAAGAAGCCGAGCAGCGTAATCGCGGCGAGCGTCGGCCACAACTGCTGTGTGGTAAACGCCATAATCGCCAGCATCGCCGCCATCCCCACTGAGCCGGTGAGCCCTAACCATCGCCGCGCCAGCCGAGTGCCAAACTGCCCTAGGCAAGCAGCCCCGATCGCCATGCCGACACCAGCTGCGGCCAGTAAAAAGCCAAACTGTGGAGACTTCAGCGCGGGCATGACCTCTGCCAGCCGCACCGCCAGCACGGCCAAGGCCGCAAATACGGAAAACAGCAGCACCAGCTGCACAATAGCGTTGCGCACCACTGACTTTTGCCGCAAATAGCGGATGCCCTCCTGGATGTCATCCCAGGGATGCAGCGGCTCGTGCTCCGGCAGCGTATCTTTGGGGGTGCTGACCCCCAGCAGCAGCAGCCCCGCCATCAGATATCCGGCTCCCACCAGCAGCGACTTGCCCCACCCAGCCCCGCCGTCAACCGAGGCCAGCCAGGCATCGGCCAGAGAGAGCAGTGGTTCCCCAATCGCAAAGCCAATAATCACCGAGGCCATCATCGTAGTGGTGTACAAAGAATTGGCTGACAGCAGCCGCGATCTTTTTACAATCAGGGGAATCATGGCCTGCTCTGCCGGGGCAAAAAACTGGGTTAGCGTCGATATCGCAAACGTGATCCCCAGCAGCAGACCAAAACTTATGGGAATTTGGCGCACTGAGCCCCAATCTTGAGCCAGCCACAGCACTAGCGGCAGGGCCGCGACCAGCCCGCCCCGCAGCAAATTAGTCAACACTAATACGGTTTTCTTGCTCCAGCGATCGACATACACGCCTGCCAAAGAGCCGAATAATACCGCCGGCACCGTGAAGGCCACCATCACCGCTGATACCCAACCGCTAATCGTCTGCCCTGGAGATTCAAACTGGCTGCCAATAATGGCAATCATCAGCACTAGATAAACTTTGTCAGCCAGCTGAGAAAAGACCTGACCGCTCCAGAGAGTTAAAAATTTGCGATTTTTTAAGACCGGCCAAAATCCTTCCTTTTGCAGCGTTTCATCGGTGGATACAGACGTTGAACCAGCACTCTGAGATTCGGTACTTTGATCGGTCTCACCGACGACGGCTGACCGAGATTCTTCAGAAGACGGATTAAAGTCTGACTCGCGCAACATTTATCTTGCAGAAACCGGTGCTGGAAAACAGGCATCAATGAGCGTGGCCGAGCGAATGGAACGATCAAAGTGAAATTCAGCATATTCGCGGAGCAGCCGCTCAATCCGCTGCCAGCCTAAGAACCGCTGCTGATCGGTAGTCAAACCCGGCAGCGATCGCTGCGTAATCAATTCGTTGTCACCCAACTGCTGCAACCATACCAGCTCTTGGGCCGAAATCAAGCTCACTGGAGGAGCTTGACGCGATCGCCGAGCACGATTGATCTCTTTGCCCCTAGTGATAGCGTAGCGTCCCGCCGTCGTTCTTGCCCGCGGACTTGTCACCTCTCGCTGGTGTAGATAATCCAACTCCACAATGCCCCCCGCCATTGCACTAAAGCCCACCTGCCAATCAACGCGCGATAGGTCGGGCCTCACCTCAATCTGGCTGACACAGCACTGCTGCAATTCGGGAGCCACCCCCGCCGCCACCAAGAGCTGAAAAATGCCCTGACTCAGACAGGCCAGAATATCTACCTGCTCAGCCTGCTCAAGCTGCTGTAATTGCTCGATTAAGAGGGCAAACAAATCGCCCTGAGGCTGTCCACTGAGAGCCTGGCACAGCACCAGTTCAGCTAAATATTGACTGGCCGTAAGCCGGGACAGGTCAGCCGATAGCTTAGGGAAGGACCGCACCGTCTCCGCCTGCACTAACTTATCTAGATTTTTGCCCTGCACAAT
>JBCCNE010000085.1:0-12545 GCA_039026015.1 Cyanobacteria bacterium P01_C01_bin.70
CATGATTGATGCGGTGGTAGTGGGAGCCGATCGCATCGCCGCCAACGGCGACACGGTAAATAAGATTGGCACCTATGCGTTGGCGATCGCGGCCAAGGCCCACAATATTCCCTTTTTGGTAGCGGCCCCTCTGTCCACGATGGATTTTCGGCTTGCCAGCGGTGAAGCCGTCAGCATTGCCCAGGGTAAATCAACCGACGTTTGTCGCATGGGCGATACCGTTACTTGCCCAGATGGCGTTGCTACTTACAATCCACTGTCGGATGTTACACCGGCCGAACTGATTACCGCGATCGTCACCGAGCATGGTGCGATCGTCCCCAGTAACCTAGCCAGCCTCGCCCAGCACCAAGTCTAGAGCGCGTCATCAATTAGTGCTGGAAACCTGGTGAGATCAGCATGACTGCGCCCGTCCTAACGCCATCAGCGAGGCACTAAAATCCTGGCGAGCGCAGCCTTGAGTAGCAAAATGATGGCCGCCCTAGAAATTTTCGGGTCGCAAACTATCTGACCACAAATCCTTCTGCTTGAGCCAGTCTTGATTGAATAACCGAGACTGATAGCGGGCACCGCTATCACAGAGCACCGTCACGATGGTGTGTCCTGGCCCCATTTGTTTGGCCAGCTTCACTGCTGCCCCCACATTGATGCCTACCGAGCCTCCCATAAACAGCCCGTCTTTATACAAAAGCTGATAGACCGCCTGAATCGCCTCCGGGTCGGTCACCTGAATCGCATCATCTGCCGGCGCTCCGGCCATATTGGCCGTAACTCGACCGTTGCCGATGCCCTCAGTGATGGAATTGCCAGAGCTGCTAATTTCCCCCGTTTTGACATAGCTATAGAGACCGCTACCCATGGGATCAGCCACCACACAATGGATATCCGGATTCTTATCCTTAAAGAACATGGCCGTTCCCGCGTAGGTCCCGCCGGTGCCCGTGGCGGCCACCCAAGCATCGACCTTGCCCTCAGTCTGCAGCCAAATTTCTGGGCCCGTCGTCTCGTAATGAGCTCGGCGATTGGCCAGATTGTCAAACTGATTAGCCCACACGGCATTCGGCGTTTCTTCGGCAATCCGGGCCGACACCTTTACATAGTTGTTGGGATTTTTGTAAGGCACCGCTGGCACCGGCCGCACTTCCGCCCCCAGCGTTCGCAGCATGTCCATTTTTTCTTGTGACTGCGTTTCAGGAATGATGATCAGGCATTTATAGCCTCTGGCATTGCAGATATGCGCCAGCCCAATGCCGGTATTGCCCGCAGTGCCCTCCACGACCGTGCCGCCCGTACTGAGGAGCCCACGTTCTTCCGCATCTTTGATGATGAACAATGCTGCCCGATCTTTCACTGACCCACCCGGATTTAAAAACTCCGCCTTACCCAGAATTTCACAGCCGGTTGCTTCACTAAAGCTGTTGAGACGAATAAGCGGAGTATTGCCTACAGTGGCGACAAAGCCTGATTTGATGTCCATCCTGGGCCTAGCTGGAACGACAGTCACTACATTTGCCTATCGTAAGCGTAATGGCAGCGGGAGTAAATGTGAGGTTGGCAGCGGGCCGGGGAATGAGGGTGGGAGAGGCAGTGGCGAGGTAGCTTGTGGATAGCTTGATTTTTCGATGCGACCAGTGATTGCTCAATGCCTCGCTCGTACAAGAGAAGTGAATAGACCTCTCATTTTTCACGAATAGACTTAGGCTCCCTTCCTTCCCCCAAACGGCGCTTGCAGAGGCTATGTTGCCTCCCTGGATGCTGGAAAGTCCCCCAGCATTGGGGGATTTAAGGAGCGATCAGGATTCATGCCAGAGGTCTATTCACAGGAGAGCTAATCAATAGATCAGTAGCTATGTTCTTGAATGCTGGCGATATTCGAGCCGCGGCAATATATTGCGGCATCCAATGTGAACATATCCCTGGATCAGGAACCATTGACTCAACCTTAACGTCGAAGCCTGCGTATAACGATTTAAGCGTTGAACAGCCAAATAATGACAGCCTCTGGAGTCCATCACAGCGTTTTAGCGATCGCCAAAGCTCTGATTAATCTTGCCTCGCGTTAATGCAGCCTGCTCAGAAGGCTTAAGAGTGAGACTACAGGTGATGAAATTGGCTAGGGCGCGTCATCAATTAAATCCAGAATGCTTGCGGTACAGGCACTACCGCGCCCGCTCTGCAAAACTCGCTAGGGGCTGAACTGCTTTTAGCATAGGGATTCGAGCGTTAAATGATGACAGCCCCTAGTATTGCCAGGCAATCGTTCCAAACTGAGACGAGATTGGTCAGACAGCCCAGCCCAGCAATTTCCCTTACTATGGCGCGTTACAAGTTTACAGGACACCCCTAATAAATTTGTCACTTGCTGCCCGAGAAGCTGCCCTTTAGGCAGCCCCAAAGCTATATACAAGGGCATTTGCCAGTTTTCTGCATAATTCGGCCGAAAGTGCCTACGTATATTCACGGATATTCCGAAAATATCCGGATACTTCATTGACTTCCACGAATTGACTAGTGACTCGGCATTCCCGCACCCTTTATGAAATTTTTCTTATGGACTTAAGTGTCGCCTGGAATCGCCTTTCTGCTCGCTTGACCAAGCGGGATGTTCATCGCACAATTGGCCGTTTTAATGCGGTTCGCAAGACTTATAGCCTGTTACAAAGAGGCTATCAAAGCACCAACGAAGCGCATTATCGGCAGCAGCTTAATTTGCGTAAAACGTCGCTTTTTGAGCAGATATCGCCGGATTCCTGTGCGCAAGAATTGCGGCAGAGGAGTGTTGCTTTTGGCTTTCAGTTACTGCCTGAAATGGCAGCTGAAATTCGCCAATACGCCTGTCAGAATTGGCTTTATGAGCCAGGATTTGAAGGTGAATTCAAGGTGGATGATATTGAGCGAGGATGCTTACCAAACGGTCGAGCCGTAATGCGAGGCTTGGTTAAACATCCTGACCAGTGCCCAGCAATTGAGCAAGTGGCTCAAGATCCTATTTTGATGCAAGTGGCTCGCCAATATTTAGGCTATTGGCCAACTCAAGTAACTCGCCATTTAACCTGGACTTTTGTGTCAAGCTTGTCTGCGGCAGAGCAGCGCGATCGCTTTTTGCCCCTGAGCTATCACTATGATGTGGCAGGCTATAACTTCATGTCAGCCTACTTTTATATCACCGACATGGACAAGCTTTCAGGAGCCCACGTTATGATCGAGCAGTCCCATGCTCGAAAACCGTTCCATACCTTGTTTGCCCCCTGGTCAGGGCGACAGACCGATGAGCAAGTGCTGGACTACTATGGTCCAGACCGAGAGCTGTTGATTGAAGGGCAGGCTGGATTTGGCTTTGTTCAAGATCCATCCTGTTTTCATAAGCTGTTGCCGCCCATTAAAAATAATCGATTAATTTTTCAAGTACGCTACGCTTAGCTTCAGTAAAAATCAAGCCTCTGAGTCAGAGCTAATTCTTATTAAATCAAGCCTCTTATACTCCAATAAAGAGGACATAAGAGGCTTCTTAGAGGCTAAATTTAAATTGTCTTAGCTCTGAAAACCAGCTTCTATTGAACAAAAATAATTGTGAGGATTTTGTGTAGATCACCGATTTTTGTAGACATTATCTTGTTTCTAAATAAACATGGATTAACTCTACAAATAATGGATAAGTGAGTCGCCAGGTGGCCCCTTTTACCTAAGAGAAAAACTGATCAATGCTGATTGCCAATTCTTCCAATGCTGCCCCAATTGAGTGTGTCTCACTCGAAAATTTTCTAAAATCGTCGGCTCAGGGTCAATACATTGAAGGAATTTTGTGTACTGAGATTGCACCGCAAAATTTGACGGTAGCCCTTGGTGCCAATGCGGAGTATTTTGGCCATCCTAAATGGGCGAAATTATATTTTGATGCCTGCCATCGCGACCAGGCTTTTATTAACTGCTGGCGGCAGGCAGTGGGCAACTGGGACGGCAAAGTAGTGATTGATATTGGCTGTGGGCCAGGAAATGTGTTTGCCTCGTTAAGGGGGCAACCGCAGCGGCTCATCGGGGTCGATGTTAGCTTCTCCGGGCTCAAGATGGCCGCCGAGTTAGGCTATGAACCGCTGCTGGCAGATGCTCAAGCGCTGCCTCTGCGCTCGGCGATCGCCGATGTGGTCATCATGAATGCCACGCTGCACCACTGCGATAATATGGCAGCGGCTCTCAGCGAAGCCGCTCGATTGGTCAAGCCTGGGGGCATTTTGGTCTGCGACCATGATCCACAAAAGTCGGCTTGGAACTTCCAAGGCCTAGCTGGCTGGCTCTGGGAACTGCGCTTGCCGCTCTATCGGGCGCTCAAGCGCGGCGGGCATGCGTCTCGCCTAGAGCAGCAGTGCGCCCTGGCCAGCGAAGCCCACCACCATCCTGGCGACGGCCTCACCGAGGCATTCTATTACCAGATACTAGAGCCGCTGGGTTTTACAGTGCAGGTCTATCCTCACAATCATGAACTCGGGGCGGAAATTTTTATGGGGCAGTTGGGGCGATCGTCGCTGAAATACCGCCTCGCGCAGAGATTATCCGGCCTTGACCCGAACTCCCGCGCTGCCGCACTATCGCTGATGTGCATTGCTCGGCGTCAGTAGGCGATTGCCAAATTGGTGCGGCTCAATGGTGCTGCCGAGTATGGCGGTCTTCGTTATGCTGAAAAGCCATAACCGGGTGGAGAACTCAGCATGCCGACATTTTCCTCCTTTGCTCAGGTGCAGCAGCAGCCCTTAACCGATGACCTCACGTTAGCCTATCGGGCATGTGGGGCAGGGCCTCCGGTAATCATGCTGCACGGCTTGGCCGACCATAGTTTGGTCTGGCAGCGCTTAGCCGACCATCTGCGCGATCGCTACCGCTGCCTAGCGCCAGATTTGCGCGGTCACGGCGACAGCAGTAAGCCGTCCACTCCATCGGCCTATCAGGCTCAACAATTGGCTCATGATTTAGAAGTCTGCTGTCAGCGTCAGCAGCTTGGGTCAGTTCATGTGGTGGCCCACTCCTGGGCCGCCAAGATTGCGCTGATTTGGGTCCGCCACGCCCCGACTCGACTCAGCAGCTTGACGCTGGTTGACCCCTTTTTTGTCAATCGACTGTCCCCCATCTTTCGTCCTACCTTCCCCCTGCTGTACCGAGCTTTGCCTTTTCTCAGAGCCATGGGGCCATTCTCAAGTTGGGAGCAGGCCCAGGCGATGGCGCAAACGATGAAACAATATCGTGACTGGAACGACTGGCAACAGGCCGTTTTTCGCACCGGGATGGCACAGCAGCCGGATGGGCAGTGGCGCAGCAAGTTTGCGATCGCGGCTCGTAACGGCGTGTTTGCTGACGTGTTGCAGGTTGCTGGCCTGACAGCTCCGCTGACGATTCCGACCCGGCTGCTGCTGCCCACCCAAGGTCTCAATCGCATGGCTTGGCAAACCCGCCCCTATCATCGGTATCTGACTCCGCTAGAAAGCTGCCCGGTGCCTGGCCATCACTGGCCTCATCTAGCTCATCCAGACGCCTTCAACCAGGCTGTGTCCCAATTTTTGACAAGATTCCCTGACTGATCTACACGGTCTTGGGCACAGCTTGTAGGCTAAGAAAAAATGGCTCTAGGCATCTCCCATGAAAACCGTCCCTGTCACCGCCACCTACCCTTACCTGCAGCTGGCCAACTGGATTTTTCGACCGCTGGACTATATGGAGGCCAACTATCGGAAATATGGCGACTTGTTTTTTGCTCGATGGGGAATGTTCGAGTGGATTTTTGTGAACCACCCGCAAGCCATCAAAACTATGTTTAGTAAAGATACCAGCAAGGTAATGAGCGCTCCGGGGGATGCCAACGCCGTGCTGAAGCCTCTGTTGGGCGAGCACTCAGTTATTATGCTCAACGGCGAGCAACACCGGGCCCGGCGGAAGCTGATTATGCCGCCGTTTCATGGCGAGCGACTCAAAGTTTATGCCGACCTGATTTACCAAATCACGCTGGAAGCTATGGCCACTTTGCAGGTAGGACAAGCATTTCAGGCGCGCAAGCTAACCCAAAAAATTACCATGCGGGTGATTTTGCAAGCGGTGTTTGGGCTGCACGAGGGCGATCGCTGTCAGCGGCTAGAGCAGCTACTGGCCGAACGTCTCGATATGGTGAGCAAGCCCTTAGCCTCCACAGTCGTGTTTTTTCCTATCCTGCGCAAGGACTATGGCAGTTGGAGTCCAGGAGCCAAAATCGCTCATCTGTCCCAAGAAATTGATGACCTGCTCTACGCCGAAATTCGCGAGCGGCGCGCCACCGTAGATGCCAGCCGCAACGATATTCTGTCGCTGCTGGTTATGGCGCGAGACGAAGACGGCAACGGCCTGTCGGACGTCGAACTGCGGGATGAGCTGATCACGCTCCTGGTGGCGGGCCATGAAACCACGGCTACAGCGATCGCTTGGGCGCTGTACTGGGTGCACCATCAGCCCGACATTTTGGCCAAAATTCGGGCCGAGATTGCCGCTGCCCACGCCAGCAATGACCCCATGGCCCTGACCAAGCTGCCCTATTTAGAGGCAACCTGCCACGAAACACTGCGCATCTATCCCATCGCCATGCTGACGTTTCCTCGCCGGGTTCAAGAACCGATTGAGCTGCTGGGTCACCCTATCGCTCCTGGCACGATGCTCGTGGGCAGCATTTATCTGCTGCATCATCGCGAAGATTTGTATCCTCAGCCCCAGGAATTTCGCCCCGAGCGGTTTTTAGAACGGCAGTATGCGGCCTATGAATTTATCCCGTTTGGGGGCGGTGCCCGCCGCTGTGTGGGCTATGCCCTAGCCATGTATGAGCTGAAGATTATCCTGGGCACGCTGCTGACCCATTTTGAGTTTGCTTTAGCCAGCGATCGCCCGGCCATTCCCGAACGGCGGGGGATTACCTTGGGGATGAAAGGTGGGGTGGAAATGGTCCTTCACGGTCAGCGTCCTGCCGCTGTCCCGGCGATCGTATAGCTTCTCCGGGCTGTTAATAGTGGGGTGCTTGTTCGATACTGGATCTAGAAGCGCTGTTGTCATCCGGTCAAAACTATGAAACAGGGCCCAAAATCATGGCGCTGGCTCATGGCCAGTATTGCTGTCTGGGCGGGGATTTCCAGCTTAGCTTGTTCAGCGACGGCGCCGATTCGCGCTGATCGGACTGAGGCGGTCGAAGCTCCCGGCCCGCAAGCTCAAGCGGACGCGCCTGCAGCGGCACCAAACACCGACACCGTTGGCAGAGTTCCGCTAGTGGAAGCCTTTGAAACGGCCACCCGAGCAGCTGATCTGGCCCAGTCGGCGAGCACTGCTGATGACTGGAGTGCGGTCGCCACAGCTTGGTCGGAAGCGATTGTGGCTCTGCAAGCCGTGCCCTTGGATAGTCCCGAGTGGCTGTTTGCCCAGCGTAAAACCCGTGAATATTTGGCCAATCAGGCGATCGCCCTGCAGCAGGCTGAAGTGGCTGCGCGCTTGGCCATCTTTCCCACCTTGGGCAATGAAGTGTTGGATGAGCAACTGGCCCTCTATCTGTCTTACATTGCCACGTTTGACACCCCCGATGTTTTGGTTGTGGGAAGTTCGCGGGCGCTTCAGGGGTTGAATCCCCAGATTTTGCAGCAGCGCTTGTCCCAACAGGGACACGACCTACAGGTCTACAATTTTGCCGTTAATGGAGCGACGGCCCAAGTCGTCAGCTTTATGCTGCGGCAGTTGCTGACGCCCGAGCAGCTGCCAGAAATGATTATCTGGGCCGGCGGTTCGCGATCGTTCAACAGCGGTCGGTTCGATCTCACCTTCGCCAAAATTCTCGACTCGCCGGGGTATGCGGCAGTGCAGGCTGGCGATCGCCCAGAATTTGATGCCACCAGACCCCTAGCGGCTACGGTTGACATTGCTACGGATGACTCCGCCAATGAGACTACACCAACTAATGCGCCAAAAACCGAGGTTACGCCGATTAACGATATCAACGGCTACGGCTTTTGGGCCGTAAACGAGGTCTTTAACCCCGCCGACTACTACACTCGCTTTCCTCGGGTGGCCGGGCTTTATGACGGCACCTATTCAAGATTTAACTTGAACGGCGTGCAGACGGTCTCATTTCGGGCGATCGTTGCTTTTGCTCAGACCAACGACATTCCTTTTGTCTTCGTTAACCTGCCGCTGAGTACCGATTATCTGGATGACACGCGGCTGCGTTACGAGCGCCAGTTTCAGCAGTTTCTGACTCAAGAGGCTAACAGAGGGGAATTTACGATCGTTGATTTACTGCAGGGATGGCCCGGTCAAAATAATCTATTTGCCGATCCCAGCCATCTCAATCGCGTCGGAGCGGCCCAAGTGGCGATTCGCGTGGCCGAAGATGCCGCTATTCCTTGGGAGCTAGTTTCCGATGCAACAGCCCCAGACACGGAGGAGAACGAGGCTGCAGACGAGGCCACTAGCGAAGAAGAATGAATAGATGCGTAAAGCAGCAGCGGCAATGACAGCGTCACTGAGTCAGCCCTGCAGACCTAATCCAGCCTGCCACCCAAATAGTTTGGCCAAATGGCGTCAGCGGTTAGGAGTGGCAGGGGCTGGGAAATGGCTTCGGCCAGTAGTGAGACGGCCATTGCGCAGCCGGTTTTGACGCCCTCCAAAATGACGATAGCCACGGTGCAGGGGCTTTTCCCACCAACGTCCGGCTGTACCACAAAGCTCCGGATGGTTAGGCCGATACGCCTTGTTTTGGCAGGGTCGCTAGTTTTTGTCTCCAAGCGTTAACGTGGAGCTATGAAACCACTGATTGAACTTCGTCAAGCCAGCAAAGTTTACGGCATCGGCAACACCGAAGTCCGGGCCTTGTGGAACGTTAATCTGACTGTCGAGCCAGGGGAATATTGCTCAATTATGGGGCCATCGGGCTCTGGTAAATCCACCGCAATGAATCTGATCGGCTGTTTAGATCGGCCCACTGCGGGAGAGTACTATCTGGATGGTGAGAACGTTGCTCATTTAGACGATGAAGCCCTGGCTCACATTCGCAATCGCAAAATCGGCTTTGTCTTCCAACAGTTTCATCTGCTGCCCCAGCTGACGGCCTTGGAAAACGTTACGTTGCCCATGGTATACGCCGGGGTGTCTGGCGGGGAGCGCCGCGATCGCGCTGCCGCCGCACTGAGCCGAGTCAAGCTCGCTGACCGCATGGATAATAAGCCCACGCAGCTATCGGGCGGGCAGCAGCAGCGGGTGGCGATCGCCCGGGCGATCGTCAATCAACCCTTGCTTGTGCTCGCCGACGAACCAACGGGAGCCCTGGACTCCCATACGACTCGTGACGTGCTCAGCATCTTTGCGGAGTTGAATGCCACCGGCATCACCGTCGTTATGGTGACCCATGAGCCTGACGTGGCCCGCCTGACCCGTCGAATTGTCTGGTTCCACGACGGTGAAGTTGTCGATGCTGATTTGACGCCCGACGACATTGGCTCCCTGACTGCTCCTGCTTAGGGCAGCGTCAGCGCCCAACAAGGATGCGGTCCGTGCAGCCGGTGGCGCGTGAACGTCAGGCACCGGCTATAGCGTGGCCGAGGAGTAGGAAGCGGAATATGTTTGATTTGCCCAGCCTTTAGCACTGCAGTTTGGGTATTTTCACTCCTGGAAAGCGCCTAAGTTGTTCCCTGCTGGAGGGGGATTTTGATGTGAAAAGTGGTGCCTTTTCCTTTGCGTGAGTCACAGCTCAAACTGCCGCGATGTTGCTCGGTGATAATTTGATAGCTGATGGAAAGCCCAATACCGGTGCCTTTACCAATGGGTTTGGTGGTGTAAAACGGTTCAAAAATCCGATGCCGCTTATTTTCTGGAATGCCGGAACCATTATCCGCGATCGCAATATGGAGCTCTTGAGAGGGCAAAACTTCGGTTGTAATCACAATCGTGGGTGGAGCGTCATCATTTCCTTGGATCAGCTGCTCTTCTAGGGCGTCAATAGCATTGCTGATCAAGTTCATAAACACCTGATTCAGCTTACCCGCATAGCATTCCACCCGAGGCAGGTCACCGTAGTTGCGCTCTAGAAGGATTTCGGGGCGATCGCCATTGGCCTTAAAGCGATGCTGCAAAATCATGATTGTGCTTTCTAAGCCATCGTGTAAATCAACCGCCTTAATTTCCGCCTCATCCATGCGCGAAAACGTGCGTAACGAAGCCACGATATTCTTAATGCGCTCGGCCCCAACCTGCATCGACTCCAAAAGTCGCGGAAAATCCTCGGCTAGGAAAGTGAGGTCAATTTCTTCGATCAGATTAGCCAACGCGGTGGGGGGTTCCGGATAGGTCGTTTGATAGTGCTCAACTAGATTTAATAAGTCGTGGGCATATTCCGCAGCGTGGGTGACATTGCCGTCAATAAAGCTAACCGGATTATTGATTTCATGGGCCACGCCGGCCACCAACTGTCCGAGGCTCGACATCTTTTCGGTCTGCACCAGCTGAGACTGAGTGCGCTGCAGTTCCGCTAAGGTGGCCTTGAGATCAGCGGCCTGTTGGCGAGCCCGAATGGCATTTTCGGTCGCCTGTTGATAAAGATCCGCTTGACCAATAGCAATGCCCACTTGGCTGGCCAATGCCGTCAAAAGCTCTTTTTCGCCATCAGTCCAGTGACGGGGACCGCGACATTCGTGAGCGATCAACAAGCCCCAAAGCTGTTTTTTGAGCAAGATTGGCACGATCAGACTGGCCCGCACCTGCAACTCTTCAAGATATTGCACGTGGCAGGCGTCAAACTCGGCTTGATGAATGTCGTTAATGGCGCGAACGCGGCCCTCGGCGTAGTGCTGGGCTGAGCCTTCAGGAAAGCAATTGTCTCTCCCCATTAGGCCCAGGGTAGATCGCCAAGTAGGCTCTACATCCTCAACGATGACCTCTCCCGTCCAGTCAGGCTTGAAGCGATAGACCACGACGCGATCTGTGATCAGCTGACTGCGCACGGCCTGCACGGTGGTTTGCAGCAGGGGCAACAGTTCCAGGGAGTCGCGAATCTGAGTCGAAATGCGGTTAATCAGCCCTTGGCGGCGGGCCAGTTCCTGCAGCCGTTTCTCAAACTCCTTGCGGCGGGTAACGTCCGTTAGGACCCCATCAATAAACTGCACCGTGCCTGTGGTGTCGGCGATGGGCTGTCCCGTTTCTAAAACCCAGCGAGTGCTGCCGTCGGCATGCCTGAGGCGATATTCGACTTCAAAGGAACGGCGTTGAGAAATAGCATTGGCAATTTCGTATTCCACGCGATCGCGATCGCCCGCCTGAATTAGTCGCCAATCGGCTTGAGTGCTGGGATGATCGACGGGATAGCCGGTAATCTCGGCAATCGCGTCGCTTTGGAATACCAGAGTCCAGTCTTGGTCAGCTTTGCAGCGATAGACTGCGCCGGGAATGTTGTTAACCAGCGTCCGATTGCGCTCTTCGCTTTCTTTAAGGGCGGCCTCAGCCAACATGCGATCGGTGATATCAACGACCGTACCCATTAAGCCGAGTAAGATGCCGTCGGGATTATGCCAGAGGCAGCCGCGATCTTCAACCCAGCGAATCGTGCTATCACCCAACAGGAGCCGATAGTGAGTTCGGTATTCGTGGCCCGTGCTGATGGCTTGGCTAACAGTCTGTTTAAGCCGGGGGCGATCGCTAGGATGCACGTTTTGTAGATAAGCATCAAACGTGTCGCAAAAGCTGACGGCAGAGGACTCAAACAGGGTGCCGGGTTCTGTTGTCCAGGCCATCTGATTGGTGGCCATATCCCAAGTCCAAACGCCCATGCCAGAGACCTTGAGCGCCATGCGCAACTGTCGATCATTCTCGCGATAGGCTTCTTCGATATTTTTGCGATCGGAAACATCGAGCAAAACGCCGCAAAAGACCACACCTCCAAGCTCTTGCGGAATCGGCATGGCATCCATGCGCCACCACCGAAGCTCACCAGTGAGGCTGATGATGCGACCCTCAAACTGCCACGCACTCAACGTTTGAGCAGCATTGTTAATCGTCTCTTGAAAGCGCTGGCAATCTAAGGGATGGATGCGATCTAAAAAGGCTTGGACATCCGCCATCAAGTCTACCGGGGCAAGGCCTGTCAAAGCCTGGATGCGATCGCTGACAAAATCAATGGCGTAGCTCTCATTCCATACCCGCAACTGCATCAGCACACCGGGAATGGTCTCCGTAATGGTGCGAAATCGAGCCTCATTATCGGCGATCGCCTGCTCCATAACGGCTTGCTCAATGGTCGCCGCCTCTGCCTGCTTGCGACCTGTGACATCCATCATCAAGCCGTCCCAGATCAGCCCTCCCGACGACAAAACCTGAGGACGGGCGATCGTCTGCAGCCACCCGACTTTGCCGTCCGCTTTGTAGTATCGACCTTCCCATCGCCACGGCGACAGCGTTTCTGCCGACTCCGCCAGAGTGTGCTCCAGCCGAGGACGATCCAAAGAGTGAATCAAGCTGAGAATCTGCCCTGCATCAACCAAAATGGCGTTCGAGGCGATGCCAAACACTTC
>JBCCNE010000086.1:0-12436 GCA_039026015.1 Cyanobacteria bacterium P01_C01_bin.70
AGGCCATCCCCGTCGAGTCTGGCAGCTCTGCTGTCGTGATGCTCCGGCTGATCCCAGCCCCAATGCGGGCTGGAGCGAGTGTGCCTATGCCGCTGCCTTAGGGGTGCAGCTTGGAGGACAGAATATTTATCGCGGTGAAGTAAAGCAGAAACCCCTGCTGGCTGAGTCCACGCGGCCAATTACCAGCGCCCTGATTGTGCAAGGATTGCAGTTAACGCAGCGAGCCAGCCTCAGTTGGCTTTTAGTTGGAAGCGTGGGGCTGTGGGCTCGCTATGGCTTGAGCTAAATCAGCTAAGTGACAGCGGCCCTGCACCAGTTGGTTAGCGGACGTAATTTTAGTGGGGCTCAATAGTATTGTTGAACATGTTGAATAAAGCCGGTGTCTAGTGTCTCGGTTCGTCGGCATACTAAGATGCTTGAGCTCACAATGCCGGGTTTGGAGACGGACGCATGTCCAACTTCGTAGAACTTCTGTCACCAGAAGAAATGCGGCGCACGGTCAATCGGCTGGCGTCAGAAATTGTTGAGCGCATTGATTTGCTCGATAATCTGGCACTTGTGGGAATTCACACCCGTGGGGTGCCGCTGGCTCATCTGCTGGCTGAACAAATCAGCCACCTAGAGAATCACACCGTTACTGTCGGCACGCTCGACATCACCTTTTATCGCGATGATCTCGACAGCATTGGCATTCGCACGCCCGAGCGCACGAAAATCGATTTCGATTTAGCTGGCAAAACGCTTGTGTTGGTGGATGACGTAATTTATAGCGGTCGTACCATTCGAGCAGCGATGAATGCGGTCAATGATTATGGTCGACCAGATATGATTCAGCTAGCAGTGCTCATTGATCGCGGCCATCGACAACTGCCAATCCACCCAGATTTTGTCGGCAAAGTGGTACCCACCGCCCGCGAAGAGGTGGTGAAAGTGTTTATATCCGACATTGATGGGCACGATGCAGTGCAGCTTATCCGTCGCGATGTGAGCTGAGGGGTGATCGCAGAGATTGATTAGTAAAATCTTCTAATTCTTAGGTCATTGTCGATCAGTCGCAGCTCTGAAGTGACGCCTAGATTCGTCAACAATCTTGATTGAAGTGTTCTAGGGGCTGTCATTATTTAGATTTCTAATACTGTGATAGCGAGAGTTTCAGCCCCTTAGGTAAGAAAATTGGGGCGGACGTAATCATGCTTATCCTCTAGGGCGCGTCATCAATTAAACTCGAAAGCCTTGCAGTATAGGCATTACCGCGCCCGCTTTAACAAAACAGCTAGGGGCTGAACCGCTCTCAGCATGAGGGTTCAGCCCCTAAATGATGACAGCCCCTAGGGTTTCTAGCATTGATTTGATGACACACTTTAGCTAATTACTCGTCCAAGATCTGAGAAAGATCCTTGAACTGCAGGGAAAAAGCTGGCCTAGTAGCACCAAGGTCCGGATAATCTTTTAGATAAAATATTTTTAGAGCAGCAACCAGGAACTTCAGAGATTTCTGTCAATCAGACTTCGGATGGCTGAGCTGTAAGTCAGCGGCAATCGCTGATCTTCCACCGCCGAAAATCTCTGCCTCACCGCTTACGTTCAGATATTCGGTTCACACATCGATTATTTCGACCGAGCTAATTCTGCTGTTCCCTTGCCAAATTTTGTTTCCTCTTAAGTTGGCCATCAAGTTATGACTCCCGACGCTAAAGCCCTCTTACAAGATTTAAAGGATGCCAACCCAGCTATTCGACAGGTGGCTACCGAAGCCCTGTGGCACCTGTGGTACGGTCAGATGGGAGCCTATGGCATGCAAATCTTGGCCCACAGTCAAACGCTCCTGGAAGCAGATAAGTTTGATGAGGCCGAGGCCATATTGACCGACACCATTCAAGGCCTGCCTGATTTTGCTGAAGCCTGGAATCGTCGTGCCGTTCTGCATTACACCCAGCGACGCTACTGGAAAGCGATCACCGATTGTGAAAAAGCGATCGCGCTTGTGCCTTACCACTTCGGTGCACTGCACGGTTTAGGACTATGCCACATGGCTCTGGGTAATTACATCGCTGCGATCCAAGCATTTCGGCGAGCCCTTGATGTACAGCCCTTTGCCACGCTCAACGAGCGACTCATTTTGGAATGCACAGCGCTGTTGGATTGAAAAAGGGCAGAGTGCGGAATGTAAAATGTGGACTGCAGGACGCAGATAATAAAGATCTTAGAGTCGTTTCTTGTCCCAAGGATAGAACCAGAATCCACAATCTAAAACCATTTACCCTAAAACCCTCAGGGTGGGCTCGTCTGTACAAGCGTCGACCGTATGCCCCAACATTATCGATACGTTCACCCAGCTACCCATGGGCCATGGATAGTGCTGGTTGCTTAATCTGCTTGTCGTCCCTGAAGCCAGTAAGTGGGCATTTCACCTTTACCTTTAACATCAATTAAGCCTCGTGACTCAAAGGTGTATTTGTCTTTAAGCTGTTCGTATATGGCGGTGGTGACTTGGATACGATCGCCAATACCTTGCGACTCCATGCGGCTGGCAACGTTAACGGCATCGCCCCATAGATCGTAGGAGAATTTTTTGAGCCCGATCACGCCGGCAACCACTGGCCCAGTGTCAATGCCAATGCGGAGACTAAAGCTGGAGCAGTCCTGTCGCCGAAACTGAGCGATCGCGGCTTGCATATCGAGGGCCATTTCGGCAATTGCTTGCGTATGGTTAGCCAGAGGGCTAGGCAAGCCACCGACCACCATGTAAGCGTCCCCAATCGTTTTGATTTTCTCTAGCTGGTGGCGCTCGGCAAGATGGTCGAAGGCAGAGAAAATCTCGTTGAGCAAATCGACCAGTTCTGTCGGTGCCAGGGCGCCAGACATCTCAGTGAAGTTGACGATATCGGCGAAGAGAATCGTCACCTCATCAAACCGATAGGCAATGGATTGACTGCTGCGCTTGAGCTGATCGGCGATAGAGGCAGGCAAGATGTTGAGCAGCAGCTTCTCGGAGCGCTCTTGCTCAACGCGCAGGGCTTCTTCGATTTCTTTGCGATCTGTAATATCGGTTAAAAAGCCTTCTATAACAGCTGTTTTTGATTGTCGATGCGCCACTGGAACGCCTTTTTCCAAAACCCATTTTTCCTGGCCATTAGCGGTCAAAATGCGGTAAGTCATCTGAAAAGGGCTGCCACTCGGCAGCGATCGCTCGACTTCACCACGCACATAGCGGCGATCGTCGGGATGAATCAGCTGTTCAAAAGGAACCGCCTGCTCTCCCAGCAAGTCACTCGGAGCATACCCCGTCAGCTCGTAGCAGCCATCGCTGACAAACTCAAGGCTCCAGCGGTTACTGCAGTGGCGGCGATAGGCCATGCCTGCTAGGTTGCCCAAGAGTGTTGATAGGGTGCGCTGACTTTCCCGCAGAGCTTCCTGGGCTTGGCGGCGTTGGGTAATATCAGCGACGGTGCCTTCGTAGTAGAGAATCGTGTCGCGATCGTCCTTCACAGCCCGCACATTTTCCGATACCCAGATAATCTGCCCATCGGCCTGATAAACTTGCGACTCGAAGCCAAAGACCGCATTTTGCAAGTGCAGCCGCTGCAGCATTGTGCGCCGACGCTCTCCATTGACGTACAGACTGTCAATGTTTTGCACCTGAGCCATCATCTCATGGGGATTGTCGTAGCCATACATTCGTGACAGTGTCGGATTGACACTCAAATAGCAAGCCTCAGGACTGGCTTGAAAGATGCCCTCAGCGCTGTTCTCAAAAATGCTGCGATATTTTTCTTCGGCTTTTTGCAGCGCCACATCTGATCGGCGCTTTTCGGTGATGTCTCGTGCAACCCAAATTACCCGATTGTCGGGCATGGGCGAAATAATAGCGCTATACCAAGCAGCATTGTCAAAATCATCGGGAGCCGCCTGACCACTGGCGTCACTGCCCTGATGCCAATCGCCAATTGGCAAACTGTATTCCAACCGCACAGGTTTGCGAGTGTTGAGCGCCTGTTGAATATGCCGCATAAAGAGACTAGCTTGATAAGGCGGCAGCACTTCGTAAACCGTTTTGCCTACCCGTTCTTTGCCAGGACTATAGAGCAGTTGTGAGTTGGTGGCTACTATATTCAGGTAATGACCGTCACCGTTAAACACTGTGATCACATCCGTCATTGCGGCAAAAAGTGCACGCAGCTCAGCTTCAGAGGCCCGCAGCGCTTTTTCGATGCGGTGACGCTCACGAATCTCTGAGAGCAGCCGCTGGTTGGACTCGGTTAGAGCGCCCGTGCGGCGCGCTACCCTCAGCTCTAGTTCCTCGTTGGCCTGTTGTAAAGCCGCTTCAGCTTCTTTGCGCTGAGTGATGTCTTCAACGGTACCTTCATAGTATATTAGTTCGCCATGGGGATCGTAGACAGCTCGGGCATTTTCTGAAATCCAGATGATAGTCCCATCGCGCTGATAAATTTGGGACTCAAAACTGGTAGCTCCGCCGTCTCGCTGTAGGGCTTGAATAAACTCGCCGCGACGATTGGGATCAACATATAGCTGCTGCTGGATATTGGTCAGCTCACCCATCATCAGGTCGGCTGACTCGTAGCCATAGATGTGCGCCAAGGAGGGGTTGGCGCTCAGATAGCGGCCATCTGGGGTGGTTTGAAAGATACCCTCAACGGCATGTTCAAAAATGTTGCGATATTTGGCTTCGGCCTCGCGTAGGGCTTTTTCTGCGCGATCGCGCTCCGTAATGTCAATACCGACTGTAAAGGCCGCTTTGCCCTGGTTGTACTTTTGCGCCACGATTAAAAAGCGACGCTCTTCTCCTGCCACTTGAGCTGAGAGTTCTCGATAAGCATCAAGCTGATTGCTGGCAAAAAATTCTTTAACAAAGGAATTGAATTGATTGCTGGTGTGCAGAAAGCCAATATCCTGCCCGACAAATGCTTCTGCCGGCATGCTGAAGGTTTTGGCGAGATGATTGTTAACGCCTAGATAGCGCAAATCAGCGCTAATCCACGAAACGATTCCCGGCACGGCATCGAGAATTGCTTGCAGTTGGTCACGGGCAGCTGTAAGGCTCTGCTCTGCCTGGCTGCGTTCGACCACTTCGGCTACAAGGGTATCATTCGACTCTCGGAGAGCCGCTGTCTGCGACGAAAAGCGCTGATTAAGGTGAGTAATTTCGGCGTTGGCGACTTCCAGCTGCCCAGTACGATCGCGCACTACTGACTTCAGATCGGCGACTTCACGCTTTAGCTGCAAGACTTCTTGACGCAGGGCTTCGGCCTCAGCTTCAGCGAGTCCAGTTGGGGGGCGTTGGGACGTCATAGTTACCTCTGGTTACGATAGCGGCAATCGCTCATTCATAGCGCCAGCAAATTTTTCAAACAGCCCAGCCAGTCTCTAAGGGGAGATGCCATTACACCAGAGGAGGCAAACCCCACACCCCGTCCATCTATCGTAGCGACATCATAGCGATGATGCTGTGTCAACAGTTTAGGGTTGAGCCGGATTTATTATTAATTCAGCCATTCATGCAGCCATCCGGTTGATTTGACAACTTGCCATCATTGACTTGTTCACAGCGTTTTTGGCAACCAATGATGAGGTATAAAAATACTCTAGAGTTTTTGTCCTCAGACGAAATGATTTAACTCACCAGGAAAGGAAATACTTCACTGAAATTGCCTTTTGAGGTTGTCGATAGACTGCGATGCTAGCTTTAAATGAAGTAATATTTTGAACAATGTAATACCCAGAAGAATTTCTTTGGCAGATGGCGCTGCAGTCAGCAAAATCTAACCCAATCAGGATTTTGGCAAGGCTGGGGCTGGGGCCTTGGCGCCAACCGATGGCAGTATATTGATTTTTGGAAAATTCCTAAACTGTCAGGATCGTCATCAACAATTAACATAAATCATAGATGACCCTCCTTGAGGCAAGCTGATTATTGCGCAAAGTAAGGGGGGAGCTAATTTGCTGAAGGATATCTATACAAGAGCCTTGACCTGGCGGCTGGAGAAATATTTGAGTGATTCTCTGCCAAATTGACCTGAATGTGTGAAGATCCGGATGTCACTGACTCCCACCAAGTTTATAAATCATCTTTGAGGCAGATTCTCCTGCCGCGACGCCAACAGGAACGGGGGAAAATGTCATCCTGGATGAATCAGTTGTTCTAGTAAGGCAAGCGAGTTCTGTGAAAGCGTTAGTGATTGGCAATGGTGGGCGAGAACATGCCCTCGCCTGGAAGCTGTTGGAATCGCCACGAATACGAGAGGTCATGTGTGTGCCTGGTAATGGGGGCACAGCAACCCTGCCGCGATGCCGTAATTTGGGGCTAGCGCTAGATGATTTTGAGGGCATTGCTCGGGTGGCATTAGTGAACAACTTAAGCTTAGTGGTAGTCGGGCCAGAGCAGCCGCTGGCTGATGGCATCACCGATTATTTGCAGCAGCAGGGACTCACGGTTTTTGGTCCGGCCAAGGCCGGAGCGCAAATTGAGGCCAGCAAAGCATGGGCGAAGGCGCTGATGGCAGAGGCGGGGATTCCCACTGCGGCGTCAGAGGTATTTACCGCAGCGGCACCGGCGATCGCCTATCTACAGCAGCAAAGCTTACCCATCGTAGTGAAGGCAGACGGGCTGGCAGCTGGTAAAGGGGTAACGGTCGCTCAAACCCAAGCGCAGGCGATTGCGGCGGTAGAGGCTGCCTTTGAAGGGAAATTTGGTGCGGCGGGCAACCGGGTGGTGATTGAGGCGTTTTTAACTGGACAAGAGGCGTCTGTTTTGGCGGTCACCGACGGCGATGTCATCGTGCCACTGATGCCGGCGCAAGACCACAAACAAGTTGGTGAGGGCGATACGGGCGCCAACACCGGTGGTATGGGGGCTTATGCACCAACGCCCGTGGTAACGCCAGAGATTTTAGATGCGGTTCAAGCGCAAGTTTTAGAGCCTGCGATCGCCACCCTCCAACGGCGAGGAATTGATTATCGCGGCGTACTATACGCTGGTTTGATGATTGCACCCACTGGTGAACCCTATGTAATTGAGTTCAATTGCCGATTTGGGGATCCCGAAACGCAGGTGGTTTTGCCGCTGTTAGAAACGCCGCTAGAAGAAATTTTGTTGGCCTGTGCCGAAAAACGTCTCGCCGAACTGCCACCGCTAGAGTGGAAAGCGGCCTCGGCAGCGTGTATTGTGGCGGCGGCAGGGGGCTATCCTGGCAGCTATCAAAAGGGCATGCCCATCACTGGGCTAGAGGCGGCGGCTGAAAAAGGAGCGGTAGTGTTTCATGCTGGCACGCAAGTCCATGAAGGTCAGCTGCAGACCAGTGGTGGGCGAGTGCTCGGTGTGACGGCCCTGGGCGAAACCTTTGACCAGGCTCTGGTAACGGCCTACGAAGCGATCGCCGAAGTGCAGTTTGACTCCATATATTATCGGCGCGACATTGGCTTTCGTGTCCGTCCTGTTCCTCGATAAACCAGTTGGCAAGAAACTATTTTGCTTGCTAGTCGTCAAGCTTTTAAGAGCAATTAGTCTGGAGCAAAGGGCCAAACGTGATTAGCAGCTCCCACAGATGACCCGGACAAGTTGGTGTATCTGAGTCCCCACTACTGGCATGTTGGCTTCGCCGGCAGCCCTTAAGCGCTATCGAAATGCTCGTGCTTAAGGAGCCTGACACCACCAGAATGTCAAGTCGGAAAGCACAAAGGCGCACCGTCAATCAATGACACCAACCCTGTGGAATCATCCGGGCTACCGCGCCCGCCTCAACTTCATAAACTATGGGCTGCCACTCTTGCTGTCGGAGCAGTGGGTTGCCAAGTGATAATGGACTCCAGAAAGCGAATATTGACTACCTAAAAGTCAAGCTTTCATAACGTGGTGAATGAGAAAAGAATCATCATCATTGCTTCTTTATGAGAGGCGACTTAAATCCATTTGAGAAATTAATAAGTCGGCGGCAATTATCATCTAATCAGAAGATTTTATTAACTTTTAGACAGTTTTCTCTCTCAATTATCTAAATAACCTTAAGCGCTGGATTCAAAGAAACTCGACTGACTTTTAATATTTTTTAGATTTAGACTTGAATAATAAAAAACCAGCGGAGAGCTGGCTTTAACCCATAAAATAATTAAGAATTGTAGTGCTCCTCAGGCTTATAGACCTTAACCCAGCATCTTTCTAAGTGTCTGAGCCGATGAGCATGCCGAAAAGACCAAGGATTAAGTTTGAGTTGATGATGACGACTAAAAACAGGTTGTTTTAAGTAAGCCCAGAGAGGAAAATTATGCGGATTATTTTTAGAATTCATAGCTGAGTGAGGACAAAAGTTTGCAGTGGAGACTGAGCGCGATCGCTGACGCATCGACCATCAACGTCAGTGCTATCTCTCACAGTATAAACATGCCCAAAATCTGGAGTTCGGCCAACAAACTCCAGATGGAAAAAATATTCAATAAAGCACAACAAAGTTCATATACAGCTTTTCTGAAGCCACCGTGCATTAGCAAGGTGATTCTTGTCAGGCTAGGAAATGCTGTAAGCTGCTGCGACTTTGAATAATCTGCTCGTGCAGAGCAATACTGCGGTCACTTGCTCCGGTGAACCGTATTACTAAAGCCACGTCCAAAAAATGGAGCCGACGGGAGTCGAACCCGTGTCCGCTTCGAGTAGTAACACCCCATTCGTTCACAGACTTAGTCCATCTAATCCTCAGGACGGGAACCGCTAATTATCCCTAGCGGTGGGATGCTCTGGTAAATTCTTAGTCCCAAGCGTTACCAGAGGAACGCTTAAGAAGCATCCGTTGGGGTTTGTCCATGATCCTTAACGGAGTCAGACCACAGACGCTCGCTAACTTAAGTTGTTATTAAGCAGCAACAGGTGCAGCTTTGCGAGCAAAAGGAACGATGTTGTTCGCAGTTACGTTTGTTTTGAGCCTGGATTATCGAGAGTAGACTCCCTCTCGGTCTGAATCACAGAGTGACTTTCGTCAAAACGTCGAAACCGTTACGGCCCCTAGTTTGCTCTCTACATTAGCGCATGGTTGTGGAGGTCAGGGTACGGCTTGCACTACCGGCAGGTGACAATCGTGATTATCGGCACTCCGATTAATCATCCCGCCCCTGGCTGTTAAAAGCATTGATTGGCAACCTTTTTTGAGAGATCGCAAGCGCTGGCTTTATGGAACTCATAACCATTCATGAACCTAACAGCGACCATTTTTATCTATAATGATTACTTAATGATTGCCAATCATTTCTGACTTTACAGGTTTACCTGCAAAATTCAGGGGCATTGGTAGTATCTACGTCTTGTACCTGTAGGCTGAAAACAGATGAGCGGATTGTCTGTCTGTGATTGGCTTGATAACCAGGGAATTTTATCCGCCAAAGCAGTAAGAGGTTGACGCATGACCAGCCAAAACGGAACCACTAAAGAAGAATCGACTCCGAAGCCCTCTGGGGGGACGAGCACCGCTAAGTCAACAGCTAAGTCAACATCTAGATCCACATCTCGTCGTCAGACTAAGAGCAGCTTAATTAAAGCCGATGCTAAAGATGCTGGCGAAGTTGTATTCGTTCTAGATGACTCGACTCGGATTGCTCCGACTGAATATTTGCCCAATCATCGTCCGATTGCTTTGAGCGAGTTTGATGTAGTTGGCAGCCTCGATATGGCTGGCGAACGTCCCATCATGGCCACTGGTTTTGAAGTCGCCACAACAGACCTATTGCCAGGACATCGTCCGGTTGCGGTTAGCACCTTGCCAATTTCCGACCTACAGTTTCTGCCTGGTAATCGTCCCATTGCTCGCAACGACGTGATTGATCCGAATCCGGCGACCTTGA
This sequence comes from Cyanobacteria bacterium P01_C01_bin.70, assembly GCA_039026015.1. Classification (GTDB taxonomy): domain Bacteria; phylum Cyanobacteriota; class Cyanobacteriia; order Phormidesmidales; family Phormidesmidaceae; genus Halomicronema. The sequence goes on from JBCCNE010000086.1 coordinate 9,844, forward strand.
TGGGTTATTTAGACTAGCCACTATTGGGGCGGCAGCGCGCTGATGTTGCTTAAAGTTCAAGTGGTCAAATTAAGGATGCTGAATTACTTCGGCGTCCTTTTTTGTCCCTATTGGCAAGCTAGCTGGAGTCGAATGCCCCATGGCGAAGGAGAGGACACTGTCCTGGCAGGGATAATTTGGCGAGCCAGTGATCAATTTGGCTGATGTTCACTCTTGTCTGAGCAAGGTCGGTGAGACAAGCTGGGACATTGAGAGGATAAAAGGCTGTTTCATAACAATGTCTTTGCGCTCGAATCACCGATGTCATCCCGTCTTTCGAAGCCCGCCAGCCAGGCTCCACCACTCATTATCCTGCACCCTTCACAACCCCCATTCACTCAGACAGCTACTTGCCACAGTAGAAATGTGCCCATGCCGACGGTAATGGTCAGCAGTAGGTCTTGACGCCAGAGTCCGATTGCCAGGGTCGCGATCGCGCCAAAGATCCGAGGGTTTTGCCAACTGATCCAGAGGTCGCCCGATTCGACGAATATTGCTGGTACCACGATCGCAACAAGTACTGCTGGCGGCACATAGCTTAACGCCTGCAATAATCTGGCGGGCAGTTTTAGTCGACCGCTTAGGGCTAATGCCGGATAGCGAATCAGAAAGGTGACTAGGGCCATGCCGCTAATCAGCAGCCACTCTGCATGACTCATGAGCTAAAGCCTCCTTGTTTTTGGATATCTTCAACAATCACGCCAGTAGTGATGCCCGCGATTGCCGCCACCATTAGCCCGAGTTGATGAGGCAGCGATCGCGCGAGTAGTGCCGTCACTCCTGAGACGATAACGGTTGCTAGCATTGGGCGTGTCTTCAGGTAGGGGATGGTCATGCCGATAAAGGTGGCCACCATGGCAAAATCTAGCCCCCAGTTCGCCGCATTGGGAATCGACTGTCCAAGCGTGAGGCCGAGGCAAGTACAGAGCTGCCAGTTGCCATACATCGCTAGGGCCGACCCAAGCTGAAACCAGTGTTTGTAGGATGCGGAATCGGGCTGGCGATATCGCTGAATCGCCACCATAAACGTTTCGTCCGTTAGCCAAAATGCCAGCGCCGCCTTCCAGCCCTGGCTTAGTGGTTGCAAATAAGGCACTAGCCCAACGGAATATAGTAGGTGACGCAGGTTGACGACAAAGGTGGTGAGTACGATGATGCCAACCGGCGATGCTGTCCCCAGCAGCCCCAGAGCAATAAACTGCGATGAACCCGCAAACACACAGGCCGACATTGCCGCTGCGGCCGTAAACGACAGCCCGCTGGTTTGGGCCAGCGTGCCAAAAATAATCCCAAAGGGAATTGCCCCCACAATCAGGGGAATCGTCTGCTGTGCCCCGGCCCAAAATTCCTGCCATGGGGTCGTTTTAGGCATGGAGTTGGAGGCGATCGCCATATGACTTTATCGACCTTGATGCTAGTTCTCACATAGGCTACCGGACAGCATCCTCGTCTGTCTTGTACGTTTTTTCTGGTCATGGTCGCCTCCGTCCAGCAACTGCTGCGTGACTGCGGTGATAGGTTCCCCCCTCACTTTATGTAGGTGAACTTGGTAGGATGAAACCACCCAAAGAAAGACGCAGTGAGGATTTCTACTATGGTGATGGTTAGCTCAACAATGCTGGAACTGGGCACCTCCGCCCCTGAGTTTGCCCTGCCTGATGTGGTTTCTGGCAACACGATTACCCTTGACACCTTTGCCGACAAACCTGTACTCGTGGTGATGTTTATTTGTGAGCACTGCCCCTTTGTCAAACATGTGCAAGACGAACTTGCCAAGCTAGGACAAGACTATGTGCCCCGAAACGTTGGTATTTTGGCCGTCAGCGCTAACAGCGTGCAGACCCATCCCCAGGACGCCCCCGAGCATCTCAAAGCGATGGCCGAAACGCTGCAGTTCAATTTTCCCTATTGTTACGATGAAACTCAGGCAATGGCCAAAGCTTACACTGCTGCCTGCACGCCTGACTTCTTTGTGTTTGATAGCGATCGCAAACTTGTCTATCGGGGTCAACTCGATGACAGCCGCCCTGGTAATGACGTTCCTGTCACCGGCAAAGATTTACGGACGGCGATTGACAATGTCCTCGCTGGCAAAATCCTGAGCCCCGATCAAAAGCCCAGTATAGGCTGCAACATCAAGTGGACTCCCGGTAACGAACCCGAATACTTCGGCGTGGCCTAGCTTGTCTTAATGTGAGGCGGCGTGCGTGATGGCTCTAGTCCATAGTGCAGCACCCTTACCCATCCTCATCCAATAAGACTTTCCGAACTCCATAGGGCTGTGCCCTGCCTGCAGGGGTTGCTGAATTTTGCACTCTGAATTCTGGGTCCCATGCCCTTTCACCCTGATGCTCACGCCCTTACCCTCTGCGCCAGCTTGGTGCAAAATCCGATGAATCTGGGTGCCCTGTGCCGGACTGCCGAAGTTCTGGGATTGCGGGAACTGGTGTTGCCGTCTGCCCAGATCTTGGCCGATCACGAGTTTCGGAAAGTCGCCGTCTCTGCCGATCACTGGCAGCCCATCAGTCACTGTTCCAGCGCTCAATTATCCGCC
>JBCCNE010000087.1:0-12366 GCA_039026015.1 Cyanobacteria bacterium P01_C01_bin.70
GCAGCGCGGGTGTAACATCCCAAATCACCTTCCAGCCCAGGAAAATCGCCAGCACAAACACCGTGAAGTGCGAGATAAACGATTCCGGCGCCAGCGCACCAATGCCAAACAGGGCCGCACCAATCAACATCGGCCAAATTAACTGCTGGATTACGCCGGCCTTTTTCTCGGTTGCCACGGTGGGCGTCGGGGCTGCTGTCGGCGGCTGAGGCGGCGCGGGCCTCTCCAATGGTGGGGCCGGCCAGATTACTTCTCCTTCCAGTACTACCGTTGCCTGACGCACTACATCATCTTCCAAATCCAGATGATGGTCAGCGGCGCCGCCCAACTCATGCAGTAGGTGATAGAGGTTAGTGCCGTAAAGCTGACTGGCCTGATTGGCCATGCGGCTGACCAAGTCCGTCAGACCCACAATCTTGACGCCATTGTGGTCATAAATTTCATGGGGACGAGTCAACTCACAGTTGCCGCCCTGCTCAGCTGCCATGTCGACGATGACCGAGCCCGGCTTCATGGCTTCCACCATTTCTCGAGTCACCAAGCGCGGCGCGGGTTTGCCGGGGATCAGCGCCGTCGTGATAATCACGTCAACTTCCTTAGCCTGATGAGCAAACAGGGCCATCTCCGCCGCGATAAAAGCGGGGCTCATAGTCTTAGCGTAGCCACCGCCACCTTCGCCGTCTTCCTCTTCAAAGTGCAGCTCCAGAAACTCGGCTCCCAGACTCTGCACCTGCTCCTTCACTACGGGCCGAGTATCGAAGGCGCGGACGATCGCCCCCAAGCCTCGCGCGGTGCCAATGGCTGCTAACCCGGCTACTCCGGCACCAATCACCAACACCTTACAGGGGGGGATTTTACCGGCTGCGGTGATCTGGCCGGTAAAGCCGCGACCAAACTGATTTGCGGCTTCAATAACGGCCCGATAGCCCCCTAAGTTAGCCATTGAGCTGAGCGCATCGAGCTTTTGCGCCCGAGTAATTCGAGGTACGGCATCCATGGCGATCGCGGTCGCCCCTTTCTGCGCCAGCTTCTCCAGCAGTTCCGAATTTTGTGCCGGCCAAATAAAGCTCACCAGCTTGCCGCCAGGACGCAGCAAATCAGTCTCATCCTGGTTGATCTCCGAGTGCCACAGGGGAGCCTGCACCTTCAATACGATGTCAGACTGACTCCACAGCTCCACCACATCATCAATGATGTGACAGCCGGCTGCTTCATAGGCCGCATCGGGAAAGCTAGCCGCCGCTCCTGCTCCAGTTTCTACCCAGACGTCAAAGCCGAGCTTCTGCAGCTTTTTGACAGTGTCAGGCGTAGCGGCGACGCGACGTTCATTTTGGGCAATTTCTTTGGGAATGCCCAACCGTATCTTGGGCGGCGTTTCCGGGGAAGGGGTGGTATCGGGCGCGATCGCAACGGTCATAAAGCTAATCTCCTATGGAATTTTGAACAAATTCGACTAGTGCTGATGCAAGAACAATTTGCCTGAGTCAACGGTCCACTACGCTGCCACTTAATGGTGGGCACAGTGTAGTGGCCAGAACTTGGGAATAAGCTAGAGTCCCGAAATGTGCGGGCCTTCAGGACGGTTTTCTCGCGATTGCCAGCATAATTCTTCAGCGGTAAATTTCCCGCTGCTCAACCCCATTTAGCCAACAGCGTAAAGTGGCATAACGCCCTTGTGAACGCTGAAGCCAGGGCAGCAGCCGTAACCGATCCCAAAAATCCTCGATATTCAAAGAGTCTGGCAGCTCTGATAGCCACAATCACCGTCGAGTACAGGGCACTCAAGAATGGCAGCTCAGACACAATACGTTCATATTCAGATACAAAAATCGCCCCAATTGCTACTTACATGCCTTGTTTTTTAACTTGCCAAAGTCAAAATCGAAACTTTAGATCAGGCTTTTTTTACATTGTTGAGAGTTTTGCCCGCAAAACCGTGTTCAGACATACATGAAACTTAACTTTGTGGAGAGGAGCTGGCACTTCAAATTCAATAATTTTCGGTTTTATTCAGAATGAATGAGCAAGTTCGAGCTCCTTAGACTTACCACATTTTTTCAATAGTAAGGTGTGTTACTTTATTTCGAGGATAAAGGTTACAGATAAAACAGTCTCCACCTCAATAGCTTTAAAGACGCTGTTGAGCGACCGTTTCTGTGAATTCATCTAAATGCTATTGCCTGAAAATTAGGCAAAAAATGATTTTCAGAAAGATTGGTGAAATGCATCATTTTATTGAATTAAACAGGTAGGACATCTCACTTGATTATTGGCTGATTTAGTTGAATTAGCTTCCCGTTCGTCGCTGATTGGCTATTTGTATGGTGCCTAAGCTACTAGACTCGAACTTCTGTGGCTTATTGAGTATAAATCGTTTACAAACGCGGATGCCTCTAGAGAAGATTGCCCCAAGAGGGCGACCTCATTTACTCTCAGTCCCTCTGTCAGCAGCTCTCAAAATCTTGTTCGACAGGATGGCTGATTCTCTTCTCTAACTCGATTCTGTTGAACAAAATGGTTGAGAGTTTCCGCCAAAACGGCTACGTAACAATAAGCTCTGATGTTAAAATCTCATGCATCCGCAGATGATCGGGGATTTCAGTCTGACTCTGATAAGCGCATAAAGAGGTGGCTTTCACACGATGCTGCCTGCTAAACCGAATACATGTCATTGGCATCAGTGAGGGGTTCTAAGCAGTTCCATCAGGTAGACACTTTGCAGACAGGCTGATTGTTGCAGTCGCCAGATAAAAATTAAGCGCACAATACAAAAATGTGATTTGAGGAGGTTTTTATGTCACCCAAGCGTTGGCTAAATCGCGGCTTATTAGGCCTGTTCGCCGCATCCGGCTTGGCGATCGCTGGCAGTAGTGCGATCGCTCAAACGACTGAAGGCTTCACTATTTTTGGTGGCGTCGACTCTCAGTATCGTCTGGGCTATTTCATCGACAACAACGAACGCCGCAGCAATGACGCCCGTTATTATCTGCGGGTAGCGGGGCGTAAGATTCCGCGCGAGATGCTGGAGCTGCAAATCAGCTATCCCGAAGAGTTTGAAGAAGAAAAAGGCCATTTTCGGGATATGCGTATCGAGCTGCGCGAAGGGACTGGTCGTGGCGGGGCCACAATCGCCGTTGATGAGATAATTGTTGACCCGGAAGCCAACATCTTTGAGATTTATCCGGAAGAGCCGCTGCAGCCAAACGAAAGCTTTGTTGTTGTCCTGCACGACGTTCGCAATCCCAACCGCTACGGCAACCACTACTTCTACCTTGATGCCCTCTATCAGGGTGGCCCCCTGCGGGAATTGGTTGGCATTTGGCCGTTAGAAGTTGCTGCTGAGTAACTGCGTCAAACTTGATTAGCTTGGCTGACATAAAAGAGTCGAGACTTCATCACGCCCTTTGAGCCATGGCTCAAAGGGCGTGATGGTTGCCAAAACTGCCATTTCAAGGTTGGATGTCGGTCAAACAAGGGGAACGCTTAGGGCGATCGCTCAGGGCAAACACTTACTTGCTACATCACGATAGCGGCAAAGAGAGGCTATCCCAAATAATAGAGCCGTTGAGTCAGGTTCGGTGCTGAAGCCCTTCGAGTCCCTGAAAGACCCGCGCGTGGCATCTCCCGTCGAGCATCGTCGACTGGACATCGTGGTATTTACAATCTGTGCCGTCATTGGCGGTGCCAATAGCTAGGTGGAGATAGAAGCTTAGGGACACAGCAAAGCGCCGTGGCTCAAAAGCTTCCTCGCTCTACCCCACGGGACTCCCTCCCACGACACGATTAGTCGTCTGTTTGTGATATTGGACCTGGCAGCATTGCAAAGCTGTTTTGCTAGCTGGATTCAGACAATTGCGCAGCGGACCAAGGTGAGAGCGTCGCCATCGCCAGGAGGCGTATCCGTCGTTTCTATGACCCAGGAAAAAGGGCAAGGGGCGATTCATATGGTCAGCGCCCGGGCCCGTCAGCATCGGTTGGGTCTCGGGCCGGTCAAAGTGGATCGCAACTCTAACAGGATTACCGCCATCCCTAAGTTGCTGAAGGGGCTCGAACTTAACGGTTGCATTGTCATGATTGATGCCATGGGAGTTCAAACGGCCATCGCTCAACAGATTGTCGCACAGGGCGCAGACTCTATCCTGGCGCTCAAGGGTCATCAAGGGAATCGGCACGAATCGGCACGAAGCTGTTGAACAGCTGTTTGACTGGGCTGGCCAGACTCAGTTCAACCACGTTCCCCATCAGTACTATCAGACCCTTGAGACCCTTGAGAAGGGACCTGGTTGCCTTGAGCGGCGGTGTCGCTGGTGGTTGGAGTCGGTTGACCACCTATTGATGCTCACCGCTGGGCAGGACTCAAGCACATCGGCATCATTGAGTCGGAACGGCGCGGAACCGGCAAACCCTCCACCGTTGAACGCCGCTACTACCGGCTAAGTTTAGATGGCGATGTCCAGCGCTTTGCCCTCGCCGCTCGCAGTCATTGGGGTATCGAGAACCCGCTCCATGGATGTCGCTTTGGATGTCGCTTTGGGTGAAGACGGCTGGTGCATCTGCTCAGGTCAGGCCCCCGAAAATATGACTTTGATGCGCAAAAATGCTCTCAACTGGCTCTCCAAAGCGTCTTCTGTCAAAGTCGGCAAGCAGGCCAAGCGCCTCAAAGCCGCATGGGACAACGACTACCTGCTAAAAGTTCTCACCTCTTAAGTAGGCGTTTGCCCTGTGCGATCGCCTCATTAATTTTGGTTGTCCCCAAGTTTGGTGCTAGTATAGGAGGCCGTGTCTATAGCGTATGCAGTGTAGCTGCAGCGCATCACAATCGCAAGTTTTGCCGAAACGGAATTAAGCACCATGACCAAGAGAACGTTAGGCGGTACCAACCGCAAGCAAAAGCGCACTTCAGGATTTCGCGCTCGTATGCGTACAGCTTCTGGTCGTCGTGTCATCCGGGCACGGCGGCGGCGAGGGCGAGCACAGCTTGCTGTTTAAACTCTTTTGGGATCTAGACAATAGCCTCCTCGCCCCAAAGTTTTGGCAGCCTAAATTTGTGCTCATGGTACAGAAGTACCTAACGCAGGTGGATTTTCAAAGATAGTGTTTTAGAAAAAATGCTCTAAGTGTTGGTGTTTTAGAAAAAATGCTCTAGGTGTTGAGCGGCGGCTGGTGATGCAGTTGTTGAGTGTTACAAACGCATCCTGCTCTATTTTGTCCAGTCAATGCAGTCAGGCATATGTCTAGCAGGAGGTGTGAGTGGCTTTGCCAAAGCAGTATCGCCTCACCCGTACCAAAGAATTTTCGCAGGTTTATCAGAGCGGTCGGCAAGCCTCAACCAAGCATCTGGTCGTAAAATGTTTTAAGCCATTAGGGAAGCAGCAAATCTGTGGCTGCTCTCGTTTTGGCATTACTATCAGTCAAAAAGTCAGTAAGCGTGCAGTGGTGCGCAATCGGCTCAAGCGTCAGGTCAGAGCTGCCCTGCAGGTACTAATTCCCCGTCTGCAATCAGGGCTGTGGGTGGTTGTGGTGCTTAGGCGAGCAGCGGTGGAATGCGACTATTGGCAATTTCTGCAAGAATTAGAACAGTTATTTTTAGAGCTTGAGGTGTGTGATGGGCATTAAAGAGGATGTTTATTACGAGGGTGGCCCTCACCTTGGTGATCTTGTTATTAATGTGCTGCTGGCCTTCACATTAGTGTGCATTCCTTTGACAGTAGGCGCGATTGTTCGCGCCCTATGGCTGCGCTATCGCATTACTAATCGACGAATCTCTATCACCAGTGGGTGGCTGGGCAGAACCCGCTCTGACATCGTGTATTCGGAGATCCAGAAAATTGTCACGGTTCCTCGAGGCCTAGGTTTGTGGGGCGATATGGTAGTGACGCTCAAGGATGGGAGCAAGCTGGAGATGAGAGCGATTCCCAATTTCCGCAAGGCGTATGACTACATCAACGATAAGCTATCGCCAAAAGCCCAGGCAGTTAGTGGTGCCTTAGGCAGTTAAAGCTACTCTCCAATATTTTTTTGCTGGATAGCGTAAAAACCGTAACGCCACTATACAGCTGGTGAAATACGCTTATGACTAAGTTGCCAAAAAGGTTTCAGATGGCCTCGCAGGACGTTACCCTAGTTAAGGCTAATGAATTCAGACATATCATCTAGCAGGCCCACAGAGGTAGAGCGCGCATGAACTTTGGTATCGGCTTTCTTTCCAACAACATCATGTTGCCAATCCTGGATTTTTTTTACGGGGTTGTGCCGAGCTACGGATTGGCAATCGTGGCGCTGACGTTAGTTATCCGGTTTGCGCTCTATCCGTTAAATGCTGGGTCCATTCGCAACATGAGGCGGATGAAAGTAGCGCAGCCGGTCATGCAAAAACGGGTCAAAGAAGTCCAGGAACGATACAAAGATGACCCGTCCAAGCTGCAGGAGGAGATGAGTAATGTCTACAAGGAGTTTGGCAATCCGCTAGCCGGCTGTTTTCCGGTTCTATTACAGATGCCTATTCTCTTCGCGCTGTTTGCCACTTTGAGAGGATCGCCGTTTGCTGACGTGGCCTATTCGGTAAATCTTCAGATTCTTCCCGCTGACAAAATTGAACAGGTTCAGCCTCAGGCATTTTCAACACCCCTTAAAAGCATTTATGTGACTGATGGTGTGCATTATCCGATGTCGGTAGTGCTTCCAGGTGGCAATCGCTTGGCCGTAGGTGAGAAGACTGATTTTCGCATTCAGGATGAGCAGGGTGAGTCGCTGGGCCAATTAGTTAACGAGTATAGTGATGCTTCTTCCCTCGACCCTTACGTCGAAGTTACTAAGGGCGAAAATCTAGTAAACATTGATGATGCCGGTAATATCGAAGCCCTGGCCCCTGGCGATGTGACGATGCAGGTCAAAGTTCCTGGTTTGGCTTCTAATAAAGGCTTTTTGTTTATCGAAGCCTTAGGCCGGGTTGGGGTGCGCGGTGACGATGGGAGCATTCATTGGGATATTTTGTTGATGGTATTGACGTTTGGGGTTAGCCTTTATGTCAATCAGTTGCTATCAGGACAGGGGGGAAACAGCGATAATCCTCAGCAGGCCGCAATCAGCAAATTTACGCCCGTCATTTTTTCGGGAATGTTCCTGTTTTTTCCGCTGCCTGCCGGCGTGCTGATGTACATGGTGATTGCCAATATTTTCCAGACCCTACAGAGCTTCATTCTATTTAAGGAGCCTCTGCCTGAGAATCTGCAGAAGATTGTAGATGCTCAAGCAACCGATAGCGATACGGAGGATAGCCGGCAAACTCTACCTTTTGAGCCTGGCCGCTCAAAGAAGAAAAAGAAGGCGTCGTAAGCGATGGAAAATCCAGAAAAGTTAGGTGTTGATTGGCTACAGTCTCTGATCAGTCATCAGGGAATTGAAGCAACTGTGGAGGCTTCTCTTGTTGAGGATGAGTTTGGGGCGAGCTGCTGGCTGATCATTCAAAGTGAGGCGATGTCTGCCGAACAGATTAATGCCCTAATCGGCGAAAACGGACGATCGCTTGATGCGGTTCAATATCTGGCAAATACGACTTTGAATTTGGGGCGATCGCCTGAAGAGCAGCAGCCTTATACCATTGAGCTGGCCGGACATCGGGCCAAGCGCAAAGCCGAACTCGTGGCGTTGGCGACTGAAGCGGCTGAGCAGGCTCGTGAAACGGGCCAAGAATTTGAGATGAAGGCGCTCTCATCTGCTGAACGGCGGCAAGTTCATCATTTTCTGAACGGCTACGAAGGTCTCGAAACGTTTAGTCGAGGCCGTGAGCCTGACCGTCGTCTAGTGGTGCGTCAAGCTTTAGAGTCCGATGCAGAGCCGTCTTAATGGGGTCGATTAAAATCCTGCCGCTGAGTTCAGGAGTTAGACAATGCAGGCAATTTATATTCCGCATTTGCTCAATGCTATTGATCGCACGCGATCTCTCCAGTTTGAAACGACTTTCGAGGAACTAGCGACATTAACTCTAGTGCGGGCTGAGGTGCAGGTGCGGCACAGCACCACCTTCTTGGATGTCCAGGGCACCGCTTCGACGATTGTAACGTTGACGTGCGATCGCTGTTTGCAGCAATACAATCACCGAGTTTCTGTGAACGCCCAGGAAATTATTTGGCTAGATGAAACGGCGACGGCGTCTGAAAACCTGCCTTTAGAGCAGGAAATTAGCTCCGAAGATTTGATCGAAAGTTTGTCACCCCAAGGCTATTTTGAGCCTGAAACCTGGATTTACGAGCAAATTTGCCTGCAACTGCCCCACCGGCAAATCTGTGATGTCAATTGTCAAGGACTACACATTAATCAGGCTCAATTTACACAGCCGGCGGTTGACGATCGCTGGTCAGCGCTAGAAGTCCTCAAGCAGCAGCTCGCGGGGGATGAATACCAGGCGAATTAACGCCTGATCGAGTCAACTACGTCATCGCTCTCACTGACGATTGCACATTAGGGTCGCAACTTATATCACAGGTCAAAGATGAGCTTTCAGGATGAACTTCTATTGTTACTGCGGGCGCGATACCCCGTTATTTACATCTCGACACTAGAGGAAGAGCGGGTCGAACAGGCCATCACAGCAGGGGCGCAGCAGCTCAACAATCGCAGCGTTTACATTTGGGACTTTGTCGATGGCTATCAGAACAACCCCACTGATGCGGGAGCGGCCCGCCGTAATCCTCTACAGGCGTTAGAGCACATCGAAAAGTTGTCTGAATCAGTGGGGGCAGTCTTTGTGCTGCGCGATTATCACCGCTTTTTAGATGACGTCTCAATTTCACGAAAGCTGCGAAATCTGGCTCGCCGCTTAAAGTCGCAGCCCAAAAACATTCTGTTGCTCGCCCCCCAAATTCAGATTCCTGACGATCTAGCAGAAATTGTCACGGTATTGGAATTTGCCCTGCCCAGCGTCGAAGAAATTCGAGCGGAAGTCACGCGGCTCTTGGGCAGCCTCAACGTGCGGCTTTCTGTGGCTGATCTGGATACCCTGGTGCAGTCGTGCCAGGGACTATCGATTGAGCGTATTCGCCGAGTGCTGGCTCGGGGCATTGCCGCCCAGGGCACCTTTCGTCCTGAAGACATTCAGTTGGTGCTAGAGGAAAAGCGCCAGACGATTCGTCAAACCCAAATTCTCGACTTTTATCCTGCCAAAGAACAAATTTCAGAAATTGGCGGGCTCGACAGCCTCAAAGATTGGCTGCTGCGGCGCGGCAACTCATTTTCGGAAAAAGCCCGTCAGTATGGCTTGCCCTATCCGCGTGGACTATTGCTGGTAGGCATTCAGGGGACGGGGAAGTCTTTGACCGCCAAGGCGATCGCCCATCACTGGCATCTGCCGCTTCTGCGACTAGACGTGGGCCGCCTCTTTGCGGGCCTAATTGGCGAATCAGAATCGCGTACTCGTCAAATGATTCAGATTTCAGAAGCGCTGGCGCCCTGCATTTTGTGGATAGATGAAATTGACAAAGCCTTTGCCGGGGTAGATGGCCGAGGCGATTCGGGCACCAGCAGCCGCGTTTTTGGCACCTTTATCACCTGGATGGCAGAGAAAATCTCGCCAGTGTTCGTTGTCGCCACCGCTAATAATATTCAAGCGCTGCCGCCAGAGCTTTTGCGGCGGGGACGCTTTGATGAAATTTTCTTTGTTGGTCTGCCCACTCAAGAGGAACGCAAGGCCATTTATGAAGTGCATCTCAGTCGTCTGCGCGCACATAATTTACACAGTTACGACCTAGAGCGCTTAGCCTATGAAACCCCTAATTTCTCGGGGGCCGAAATTGAGCAGGCAATTGTAGAAGCCATGCACATCGGCTTTAGCCAAGATCGTGACTTTACCACCGATGATATTCTCGAAGCCGCCAGCCAAATTGTGCCTTTGGCCCGCACGGCTAAAGAGCAGGTTGATGCCCTGCAGGCGTGGGCCGCATCCGGCAAGGCTCGGTTAGCATCTCGAAATTCACTCAGCGATCGCCTGAAGCAGCGTATGCAACCCGATTAAAGTCCAAGCGGCACCGGGAAAGTTTCAGTCCTCAGGAGTATCGGTTTTTGCCCATCCCTTATGACCACTCCTCCAGGGCCGAATCGCATCGAATTTCTAGCAAAAATCTGGCTGTTACATCAAGATTCCCATAAACAAATGCCGCGTCCAGTTGAATAACTCACGGACTGCGGCCACGATTTATACAGCAGTAGCTTTTAACCTGAAGGCAGGGAAATCCCATGCTAGCGCCTTACGAAAAGACGAAGCCGGCCTCCTGCCACGGCAAAAATGCTGACTCGTCTTCAACCCGCTCAAACTCCTCAAGTGGAGCATCATCAGAAGCCTGACTCAGCTCAGCGATGCAGAGGTTGGTGTAAAGTTGCGCGATCGCCCGCCGCCCTGCTGGCGTTGCGGATAGATACCGCATGCTCCCCTTTACATAAGGATAAACAACTTGCCAGAAGAAATATGGATACTGCTTTTTCAAGGCTTCTGGGGCGGTGTAGCCCAGCGCCTGATTCATGCCAGTTTCGGCAAATTCTCGGAACAGCTTTGGCAGTTTCTGCAAATAGTCAGGATCGCCTAACTGCCCCAATAAATCTGCCGCTCGGCACAACCCAGGGTAGGTCAGTTGGGGCCGATATTCTCCTTGATGGGGAATCGGAAAACGAGTCATTTCAATCATCGACTGAATGGCTTTGACCTCAATTTGCGTGTGGTTTAAATAAATTTCAGCGTATGCCTTGCTGCGGTCAACATGGCAATCTGAGAGGGCGGCTCCAGTCGCACTAGGACAAAGCCTTACCTGGCTAAACTTGCCATCGAAATAAAGATTTTGATGGCAATTATCGCGCTCAAAAATTCCTTTGACATAGCCTACATCATGACAGCTTAATCCCAACAAAAAGTTCAGCCAATCTTTTGGGGATACTGAGCCATCATCATGTTGTTTACCCTCAATAATAGTTTGCCCAACTCTCATCACACGCAAGGTGTGCTCAAGGTTGTGGTACGGAGCATCACTTTGAGCAATCGTTTGTAAGACTGGCGTTGCCAGCTCTACAAAGACCTGATCATATCGAGGACCAGATTGACCAAAAAGTGACTGATAGCGATTGCACAGCCACACCAAGTCTCGATTAAATTCGCACATTCTGAAAGGTTCTCAAACGACAGTTTTTGACACCTACCTCAGGTTGAATCATGTCGGGAATTGCTAGAGATAGGCTCCTGAAATAAGCAAAAAGTCTCAGATTATGATGATTTTCAGGCTGTTAAACGAGGCTTTTTTGCAAGTCTCAGGAATTACAGGGAAATCGTTGAATATACTTAGTATAGGGATCTTTTTTGATGAGACTCAGATTTGAATCAAAGCATCCAGTGATTTAAATCAGCTCTGAATGCGATCTCACCCCAGCTTTGGCCAAAAGCTCATTCTGATAACGGCTGTATGATTTCCTCTCACCAACAACCAGTTATATAGATCTCTGGCATGAATCCTGATCGCTTCTGGAATTCTCCAATTCTGGGAGGCTTTCAAGCCTTTATTGGACCTTTTTAGTACCTGAAAGAGCGACTTCCAAAGTTTGGGCACGGAAAGGGCCTTACTTTATTTGTGGAAGAAGTCTAATCGCAGTTGGGAAGTAGGAAATATGCGGCTAAGGTAAGCGCTGTATGAAGCGGTGAATGCCTCTCAAATAGGAGGCTGAACCAGACCGATAAATGCTGACGTGATCAGCCTCGGGAATGAGAAAGAGTTGTTTGGGGGGCAGGGCTCGGTTATACAGTTGCTGACTCATCGCGCTGGGCACTACAGAATCGGCCTCGCCGTGCAAAAACAAGACAGGGATTTGCAGAGCCGCTACTTTATCGATAGATGCGAAGCGCTCTGTCAGCATCTGGTCAATGGGCAAGAATCGGGTAAAGGCTCGCTGCTGAACGGCGGCACTCATAGAGGTGAAAGAACTTTGCATAATCAGACCGGCCGCATCAGGATGCTGAATAGCCAACTCAAGGGCGATCGCCCCGCCCAGCGATTCGCCATAAATGACAATCTGCTCAGCCGGAATTTGCTGCACCGCTCTCAAATATTGCCAAGCCGCTTCCGCATCCTCATAAAGCTGCGCTTCGTGGGGAAACTCGCCACCGCTGCGACCATAGCCTTGATAATCGAACACTAATACCGAAAAGCCCAATTGCCGAAACGCTGATACCCGCGCCAGATAGTTATAGTCGCCCATATTGCGGCCGACGCCACATAGGTAAAGCATGACCTTGGAAGACGGCAAAATTTGGGCCGGTTCATCAGGCAGCACCACAGAGTCCTCAGCAGTTGCTGGCAACCACCAACCATGCAGGCGATGGCCTGATTCCCC
>JBCCNE010000088.1:0-12359 GCA_039026015.1 Cyanobacteria bacterium P01_C01_bin.70
ATCACCGAAGGGGGGCGATCGGGTTTTGCGGCAGTGGTTACGGCGGGCTGCTTTCTGCTGTCAATCTTTTTTATTCCTTTGCTGTCAGCTATTCCCGGCTATGCCACTGCCCCCGCCCTGCTGATTGTCGGCGTCTTGATGATGGGCAGCGTTGCCGGTATTCGCTGGTCCGACCCGGCAGAGTCCATTCCCTGCTTTTTGACTATCCTGCTCATGCCGCTAACGTTTTCCATTGCGGAAGGATTGGCCGTAGGCTTTATCGTCTATCCCTTGGTGAAAGCCTTTCAGGGCAAAGCCCATGAGATTAACTGGGTGGTTTGGCTGTTGGCGGCGATTTTTATCCTGCGGTTCGTCCTATTGGGATTGGGGATTGCCTAGCGAATGTGAGAGTGGCAGGGTATAAGAGTGGCAGGGTGTGAGGGTTGGTGAAGTGATGGAGTAATGGAGTGTATAGCCTGACGGCATTCAAGAAAGGCGGAGCCTGCCCGGAGGGCTTTGGGGTGATGGGTGGGTGAGTAAGTAGGGTAAACAGCAGATAACCAGGAACCAAGCACCAGGAACGAGGAACCAAAAACCAAGAATCCCTTTTTCCGACCTCTGACCTCCGACCTCTGACCTCTGCATTCTCAACTCCGTACCCTACCGCTGCACTCAGTCTTGCATTTTGTATGAATGCAATCGCAATGTTTGTCACTCTTCCGCCGGCTTGGTTTAATACTATTCGAGCGAGCTTAAGCTTAAGTCTATTGAGGCTGCCGTTCAGAACTGACGGGTGAACATCACAAGATTCCAATATTCGGATTTGTCGTGACAAAGGCATCATTGCATCAACTAGGTTCCGCCACGCCCCTAAGCCAGTCGCCAAAGGCCCTGGCTCTGGCGCTTTATCAGCAAAATGCCACTTTCATTAACCGCTATGGACGCTGGTGTTTGATTGCTTGGTTGGCAGCGATGGCAGACAGCAAGATTTTTTTGGCGATCGCCACTAGCACTCTGACGTATCAATTCTTGGTCTCGGGTGAGCGCGTGCCTTGGCAACAGCTAGAGCCGGTTTATCAGCAGTTTTGCACGCGCCTTTCGCAGCTTGGGCAGTCGCCGCTGTTAGCCAGTACCCTGGCTTTTGCCACCACCTATGGATTTGCCGCTGCCTGGTCGCAACTGGGCGGTAGCTGGGCGGCGATTACCCTTTTGGGTCTAGGCGCAGGCAATCTACTGTTCTTTTGGCGCGAGGTCAGCGCGCATTCACCAACAGCTCTCTCGGCTTCGCCAGAACCCACCACGGCGGAGCGGCTGGGCCCCGACTGGGATAATCTCACTGCTGCAGAGCCGGTGCGGCGGCTGCTGGCGGTGCGATCGCTGCTGCACTGGTGTCTAGGTTCTAAGGCGGGTTCCAGCACTTATCTGCCGGGCACCGATGTGACTGTGCGATCGCATCTGGTCGACTGCTTTCGCGTCATGCTGATTCACGAGACCGAACCCATCGTGCGGGCGGCGCTGATTGAAGGCTTAAAGGCACTGCATCCTAAACCACAGCTGCCCGCCGGTCAGCCAGCAATGGCTCCACTTCAGTCAAAACCACAGCCCGTGCAGATGCCGACAGTCACGCGATCGGTAGAATACGTCGAGCCTTAAAGTCCCGTCTTAAAACAACCTGGAAACTCCGGCTAGTTCCAGTCAGGTTGGGGTAGCCTAGCAAGGCAATCCAAGCAGTTTGCAACCTAGAATTTCTTGGAATAACCTGTTCGTATTACCACAGAAATTTATGACTTCATTATCTGTTGAAAAGCTCGCTGATCAGAAAAGCTTGCAGATGGGACAAATCCTTGATCCGCTTCAAGATGGCAAAAGCCGTATTGAACTGATTTCCTATATGGGAACTGATTTAGATGTCGTCAATGATGCTAGAGCTAGTTTCGAAAAAATCTCTGAAGAGTTAAGTGAAAAAGACATTAAGCTAATTCGCTATTTGATTCAGCATCAGCATACAAGTCCTTTTCGAGGAGTGATTTTTAAGTTTAAAGTTAAAGCTCCACTGTTTGTTTGTCGGCAATGGTGGAAGCATGTCATTGCCAGTAATCACAATGATGAACAATTGGGATGGAACGAAAAAAGCTTTAGATATGTGCCTATCGACGATGCCAGCGACTTCTATATTCCTACGGCCTTTAGAGTTCAATCCACAAACAATAGGCAAGCCTCAGAAGGCGCTTTAGGCGATAAAGAGTCTTCGGAAGCAACGGAAATATACGAAAAACAGTGCCAAGAAAGCTATCAGGCATATCAATCCCTGCTTAATCTTGGCGTTGGTCGAGAACAAGCGAGAGGGGTTTTAGTGCCCAGCGTTTACACTTCTTGGGTGTGGACAGTTTCTTTGCAAGCACTGCTGCATTTCATTGGCTTGAGACAGGGCAAAGGAGCCCAACAAGAAATTGGCTGCTACGCCAATTCAATTCTCGAAATCATCAAAGATATTGTTCCTCAAACGATTCAAGCCTGGGAATCAGTGAATTATTTAGCAGAGTAAACATCCCCGTTTGAAACATTGTTGGCAAGCACAAACTTCCATATTCTTTGCTCTCATATTCTTAAATTGAGCTTGGAATAAGAGAAGATTTTTTGCAACATGGGGTAAGCCTCAGAGCCGCTTAACTATCCCCCACCTCTCCTTCTCGGCGAGGAAGCAGGGAGTGTACAAGAGAAAGCGCAGTATTGAGGAAGACGATCATGATTTTCAGCCTCTCCAACGAGTTTTTCCTCGCGTTGGGAAGACTTTCTAGCCTACCCTCACCTTACCCGCATACGGCCTCGTCAGGCATCGGATGGGAAGATGAACGGTCAGTGCCGGGTGGCAGTCATGTTTAGCTTGCTGGCACTGACGTCCAGCAGGCCGCAGAAAATCCTATCTACTCAGAAAGCCAGAATTAGTTTTGACTTGATTTGCATTGGCGCTAATATCGATGGCCCCTTTAAACGCGGGCTAGCGTCACTTGTTCAGGCTGGTCTTGGTACTTGCCTCGGCGTGTTTCGTAGCTCACCTCGCACTGCTCTCCCTCAAAGAACAGGAGCTGCACTACGCCTTCGTTGGCATAAATGCGGCAGTCAGCGCTGGAGGAATTGGAAAATTCCAGTGTCAGATGCCCCCGCCAGCCGGCCTCAGCAGGGGTCAGATTGGCAATGATGCCGCAGCGGGCATAAGTTGATTTGCCAATGCAAATGACGCTGATATTGTCAGGCACTTGAATGCGCTCTAGGGCAACGCCCAAGCCATAGGAGTGGGCTGGCAAGATGAAATAGCTGCCGCTAGTATCCGTTTTCAGCGCTGTAGGCTCTAGATTGTCGGGACTAAAGTTTTTGGGATCGACGACCGTACCCGGAATGTGGCGAAAAATCCGAAATTCTGATGGCGACAGCCGAATGTCATAGCCATAGGAAGACAAACCGTAGCTAATTACTGGACGGGTACGACCAAGTTCACTCATATTGACCTGGCGAATCAGCTTAGCCTCAAAAGGATGGATCAATCCACCTTCGGCCATCTGAGTGATCCAAGCGTCATTTTTAATCATGGTTTTGCTCCTAAGAAATGATGTGAAAGTCGTTAAAAGCAGCGCCAGTGGACATGACGATTGTGTCTGGCGGTAAGCTGAGCGTTGGGCTTAAGGAATGAAGTGGCGGCGGAATTCAGTCACTTGATCGGCGATCGCTAGGAGCGATTCTGGCATGTCTGGCCCAGTCAAAATGACATCGACTTGGGACGGACGCTGCTGTAAAAACGTGAGCACTGCCGCCTCGGAAATAAGATTAAACTGAATGGCTAAGCTGAGTTCATCAAGCACTACTAGGGAGTATTTACCCTGCATTGCGGCGGCTTCCGTATGTTGCCAAAGCTCGGCGATCACCGCCTGCTCAGTTTCAGTGGCGTCAGCCGCTTTAAGCGATCGCTGAATGTCGGGGCGCAGCCACTCTAACCCTTGACCAAACTGTGTGGGTTGATTAATGCCTTGATGAATGCCGCCTTTGAGGAACTGCGTGATTAGGACGGCATGCCCCTGCCCAGCGATGCGCATCGCCTGCACCATCACGTTGGTAAAAAAGGTGCGATGGGGTGAGGTAAACACTTGAACTGTCCCGGCAACAGCATGGAGCCAGGGATGATCTTTAGTACGAATAGGCTGTTCTGACGCTGGATGGGGAAAAGGAGCCCGAAGCTGTGAAACCATGTTTAGGGGCTATGTGATTTTAGTAGGCTAAATATAGCGCAATTCTCCCAAATTGAATGAAAAAAACTCTATATCTATAGATAGTTCAAAAAAACTATCTAATATAATAGCGCCGACTGACTCATTGAGAGCATCGGTTTTAGGCTTCTCAGTTCAGTCGAGCGATCGTGATGTCTATGGATTTTTTCTGGCCTAGTAAGGGGCATAACTCCATCTGAACCCCATTGGCTTCGGGGCGGGTTTTCAAGCCTCACTGGCTGCAGAGACGCTATGGATAAATTGAGATTATCCGCCAGAATCATAGCGATATTTTGGCAATCATATCGACAAATTTTAGGTAGTTGGCAAAATAGCGATCGCCCTTGTAAACCCTTAGCAACTGCTAGCAGTGGAGGGTTATCTAACAGTCCTATCAATTAAAGTTCACCAGGCTAGATGAGTCCAGGGGCGATCGTCAAGTTCCAAGGGCTGGATGAGACATTGTAATCCGCAACCGAGTGAGAACAGACCCAAGCTAGGCCAGCCCCGCTCAAATTTCTGAAATGTCCGTTGAGTAAGCTTTTTAATTCTGTATATCGCATGCAGCCATGCCAGTAGCTGACTGGCAGAGATAAAAAGATACAGCGAAGCGCAGCGGACACTAGTACAGAGTGTCCGCCGCGCCTGCTTATATCGTTGTCTCTAAAGCGCAGTTTCGCCGAGGTCAACCGGTTGATTAGCCCCTGGCAAGACCGAGTCCATCGGCAACACGCTGCCAGTCATGGCTGGCTTAGGAATCGCAATGGGTGGATGGTCAAGCGCAATCTCTAGGGGATCTTTTGCTGAGCTAGAGGCCGATATCGTCCCCCCACCGATGCGCTCAATCGGATGCAAAGCCCCCGAAAAAACGCCAATAACGGCAACCGCTGCTGCCGTCATGCCCGCCATGCAGGTCATGCGAAAGCGTCGATTAAGCTTACGAAAAACCTGGTCAGCCGCATTGCAGGGAGGATTATCCTGCCAGGACATATGGCTAAGACCCTGAAAGCCCTGACGCAGCTGCAGCAGTCGCCGATACAAACACTGCGCCTCAGGATCTTTGTCTAGCCAAGTCGCCACCAGTCGCCGCTCATCCGGCGAAACTTCACCGTCGAGGTAGGCACTCAACAGCTCAAAGCGATCGCGCTTAGTAGCGTCTAAATCTCGATGCTGACTCATAACAGCATGCTCCGGGCGATAGAGCGCGCGGTAACTAGCACCAAATTTTGAACGAGAAGATTGATAGCGTTCACTCATAGAGGGTTCAACTATTACATCAAAACCGATAGCTATATAGACGCCGTCACACCGTACACGAGTTCCAAACTAGCTCAAGTCAAACTTAATAGAAGCTTATGCTGAGCAAAACCGTAACCTTACTCATGTGTCAGCTGAGAGCCACATTGCCGAAAATTCGTCAACGCTAAAAGACTCTCAGCATTGGTGATTTTCATCATAGTGGCATTGCACCAGAGAAGCAGCACCCCTTGGATAAGAATTTCTGTTTAATCGTCAGCGTTTGCCATGAGTTAACTCAATGGCTCAGTCTTAAGGTAGAGATTCAAGTCTTGCTGTAAACGCTGACGAGCTCGGGCAATTCGCGATTTAACTGTGCCTAGCGAAGTGCCGGTGATATCCGCAATCTCTTCGTAGCTCAAGCCTTGAATTTCGCGCAGCACAATCGTGGTCCGAAAGACTTCAGGAAGCCCCGCGATCGCCTGCTCTAATTCAGCATAGAACTCTTGGGTCATGAGCATATCGACCGGATTCGGTGCATCTGAAGGCACTTCCCAGTCCATTTCGCCATCTGACAACTGACGTGGCGCATCCAACGAGAGCGGGGGCTGATGGCGCTTGCGCTTGCGCAGCTCATCGTAGAACAGATTAGTGGTAATGCGTCCAAGCCAGCTTTTAAATCGCTCCACTGTCTGCAACTTATGCAAATTGCGATACACCCGAATCCAAACCTCTTGCGTTAAGTCGGCGCGGTCAGACCAATCTGGGGCCAAATGATATAACAAGCGCTCTACATAGCTTTGATAACGCTTCACCAGCTCTGAAAAAGCGGCCTTATCGGGACGACGCTGTTCGCGACAGCGCTGAATCAGGTCGTAGTTGGATAACTGCGCAGGCGAGTCATTGCGCAACACCGACAGGGCAGAGCGAGCAGATGTCCACGGCGTAGAAAATGAATAACTCATAGATCCAGAAACAGCAATTATGTGTGTGAGGAAAAGATAGAAGCTGACCCTATAAAGCTAAAGTTTTTCCTTTCGGAAAGCTTTCAGCCGTAACACGCGAATTTCTTAGAGTTTTACAGTGCATAGATTCACTTTAGGTTTGGGGTGTGTGCCTATCGTTTTTGTGGCACAGTCTGTTGGATGATTGACTTTATGAAGTCTCTCTGCTCAAGTGGTGAGGGTATACTCAAGCCATAGCAATCGTTTCCGAACCCATGCGTTATCTGGCAAAGGTAGAGCGCGCCTCTTTTTTGGGAAATGCTGTGTTGCAGTTATTGGCACGGCAGGTTGACGAGTATCTTTGGGAAGCGCTTCCAGATCACGAGGCGCTTGAAACTGACGTGACGTTGGGCGTTGGTAACGGGGCGATCGTGCTAATTGACTTAGATGAGCAGTCTGAACATCCGAAAATTGCGGCAGTCGAAGATGTCGTGCCGTGGCTGCTAGAGATGATTAAGCAGTTTTTGTCGCAGGGAATTACGCCAGACTTTTTGGCTAAGGAAGCAGAGCGGGCTGAGCAATGGCGGCAGTCACTAACTTTGGAAAGCCAGGAAGTTGAGCGGAGAGCGCTAGAAACCGCCGCCCGTCGAGACGAAATTCAAGAGTTGGAGCGCAATCTGAAGACGGCTCGGGAGGAACTGGAACGCCGGGAAGCTGACTTTTTAGCGCGTCAACAAGAAACTGAGTAGCCTCTAATTACTTGATGACTAGGGAACTCTGCGGTGCTGGCTGGAGACTCAATATCTGGCTGGCAAATTAGCTAGTCAAGGGTGATCGGCTATTCCTTTGAACTTCCGGAAGTTCTGGCTGATAATAAAGGTCAGATTATGCTGTTCTTGAACTCTAGAGTCTGTGGTTGTCAATTCTAAAACCTGTTCTCAACCTGCCATTTTGGGAATTGACCCCGGACGTCAAAAGTGCGGATTAGCCGTGATGGGTCTTGATCGAAATTTGTTTTATCGTTCTGTGGTTGCAGCCGGGAATGTTCTGAGCACGATTGAGCGGTTGCAGCAGCAATATCCGATTTCATTAATCGTGATGGGAGATCAAACTACTGCGGATGAGTGGAAAGAAAATCTTACTCAACTGTCGGAGCCGCTGCGGGTGGTTTTAGTTGATGAGCGATATTCATCCCTAGAGGCCCGCGATCGCTACTGGCAAATCAATCCCCCGCAAGGATTACAGCGGCTGTTGCCCCAGGGCCTGCGACAACCTGATGTGCCAATTGATGACATTGTGGCCATGCTGCTGATTGAACGCTATCTCAGTCGGCTGACGCAAGGGTAGATGGCTGGCCAGGTGGCGGGATGATGGGGAGGTAGAGCGGGCATCTTGGCTGCGAGCTTAGGAGTGAGTGGGGTAACGAAGTCGGTAGCAGGTAGTAGATAGCAGGTAACTAAGAACCAAGAACTGAGCCTCCTTGCTGCACTCTGCACTCCGAATTCCGTATGCTGCAAGCTGGCTACAGCTTGGCGCGGATGGTAAAAGAATAGTCGCCGCCGGCTTCTAGCTGATAGTCACATTTTTCTAGGAAGCGGCCCAAGGGCTCGCGGATCAGGGCTCGTCCAAGAGACGGTTCAATCGTGAGGCCACCCTTAGGAAATTGCCATTGAAACTGCCAGACATAATCGTTGGCATGGACTTCGCCTTCGAGTCGCCCTTGCTGCCAAGATTGATAAGTGATGCGGACGTACGCGGTGGTTTCGGGTAAAGAGCGGGGTCGTGTCACAGGGCTTATGCCAAGTTTCAACTGCAAATTGGCAGTGGCTAGGCGGGCGATCGCTGCTTGCCTAACTGCCTTAACAGCTAACATAGCGGCGTTGCCCCAAAGAAATCTACTCCTATGAGCAGTTAATTTTCAAGATTCGCCGATATTGTCAAGTTCACAGCTGCTGCCGTTGTTGAAGATGGCAAATAATTCTCTTTGAAAGCAAATAAATTGACGGCTGAGCTCTATTGCAGGCGTTGCCAATCGGCGGGAGTGTTGCAGTTAGCCAGCATAGCGATCGGCACATGGGGAATAGCGACTACCGGAGAGCGGGTAAGCCAGTGTTGAAACGATCGCTCTCCGGTAGCCAAATAATCCTTTAGAGCTGGCGAACAACTGCTGCGATAAAAGCCACAAAGCGGTTCCCAGCCGTTGGCGGTTTGGGGCACATAGGCGATGGCTTCAGCAGGCAATTCGGGCAGTGCCTGGCACCATAGCTGCAAAGGCTCAGCTTGCAGGTTGGGCAAATCACAGGCTAGCAATAAAACCCAGTCAGCTACCGCAATTTTCACTGCAAGGAGCGCTTGGTAAAAAGCCAGAAGCGGGCCATCAGGAGCGGGCTCATCAAGCCACTGGGTTTCAGTCGGTAAATCAGACTGATAGCGATCGCGGTAGGGGGTCACGACCCAGACATCGGCGGTGAGGGTGTGGGCAATCTCCCAGGTGCGGCGTAGCAGAGTCACGCCGTCCTTTTTGAGCAGGGCTTTATCTTGCCCCATCCGCTGACTGCGCCCGCCCGCTAAAATCACCACCGCCAGTTTCACAATTTCGCTCCCTTAATGACAACCAGCACCGGCAAAATCGTCCATGGTTGTTACTTGTGTCGTTAACGACGGGGCTGGCGATGGCGCTCGGCCCAAACGAGCCCTCTGGCAAAATACAAGCAGGCAGTCACCCCTGCCAACAAGACGTAGAAAATGCGAATACTCCACCCGGTCACCTTAAACACCAACGTAAACAAGCCAGGCTCCAGCCCGCTGAAGCGGGTCAGCTCTGAGCGAAACCATTTGTCTTCTTCGTCAATGCTCTGTAGGGCTCGCAAATCGGTCGGCAAGATCGGCACCTGCACCGTAAAGCGAAAGAACCCCAAGATGCCAGCATTGCCGGTAGCTTGTTTTAGCAAAGTATTGGTAACCTGCTCGGCCTGGGCTGGCAGCAGCTCGGACTGCACCGCCACCTGCTGTATCCAGAGTTGATGGCGCACGGCATAGCCGCTCATAAAAACTAGCGGTACGGCAATCACTAAGGGCAGCAATTTCACCCAGAAGCTTTGACGACGAGGCAGCCAAATTGTGAACGCGCCCAATCCCACCCCCAAGATGGCGAAGACGATAACGTTGGTCACCTCCATCAGCTCTAGGCTTTTGAGCAGACCGCCGAAGATAGGCAGGTTGTAGAGAAACATTTCTGCAGCCCATGTGATCGCCCCTTTAGCCGCCACCATGCCAAGCATCAACAGCACCGTTGCGAAAATGTAGCGCAGCACTTTGGCCGATTTGGAAGCGGATCTGGTGCGCACCCTAGAGTTGGAATTGGATGAAAGGCGGGTAGTCATGGCGCATGAGCTAAGTAAAAACTGACGTAGAAGGTGAAGATGGCGGTTGGAGAGTGACGATGCCGGGTAGCAGCGCCAGAGCAAACCAATAGTGCTTACCTGAGCTTCTAAGCTGCCGTTTATGCATAAATCCTCTGCTGGGCTTAAAGCCGTACTGCTTTAGAGGGTACTTGAGATCGGGGAAAACGACCGATAATGCTGGCAAATTCCACCATTATTTTCACACTCTGGCTAAGCCGCTTTGCCAATGCCGGCGGCTTAGTGCAAAAAACGGCGATCGCGTTTCATCAACAGCGATCGCCGGTATTCAGAACGTCAATGAAGTGAGTAAACAGGCTGATGTCTACTGCGCCCAGGAGATCTGGTTTTCATAAAATGTCTGTACGGCCAGAACATTGGGCCAAAAGCCATCAGCCTTGGCGATATTGCCGGGAATATCAGCGACCCACTGCTCTTGAACGGCTTGACTGTAATTCAAGTACAGCTTGCCATCCACAACTGCCCAAGCTCGCGGATCGATAGAGGCCAAGTTACCTTCGCTTAGGGCTTTGGCACAATAGCCGCCATACTGGGGCGCAAACGCTTCGGGGTCAGCCATAAAGGCAGCTTTGTTCGCCGCACTGCTAAAGCGCCAGGTAGCACCATTCCACTCAAACTCATAATCAGCAACACCAGCGACAGCTTCGCCCTCAGTGAAATAAGCTACCGGATCAGCGCCCCGGATTGCTAAATTGCTGCTTCCTTCCACATAAATTTCCGTATGGGGCGGCTCAAAAGCCGACACTACACTAGCAGCCGCGCAGGGGTCAGCCGCACAGGGGTCAGCGGCGCAAGGGTCAGCCGCGCAAGGGTCAGCGGCACAAGGATCAGCGGCGCAAGGGTCAGCCGCGCAAGGGTCAGCGGCACAAGGATCAGCGGCGCAAGGGTCAGCCGCGCAAGGGTCAGCGGCACAAGGATCAGCGGCGCAAGGGTCAGCCGCGCAGGGGTCGGCAGCACAAGGGTCAGCCGCACAAGGGTCAGCCGCACAAGGGTCAGCCGCACAGGGGTCAGCGGCACAGGGGTCAGCCGCGCAAGGGTCAGCCGCGCAGGGGTCAGCCGCACAGGGGTCAGCCGCACAGGGGCCAGCCGCACAGGGGTCAGCCGCGCAAGGGTCAGCCGCGCAAGGGTCAGCCGCGCAGGGGTCGGCGGCACAAGGGTCAGCCGCGCAGGGGTCGGCAGCGGCGCAGGGATTTTCAACTGTGGCGGCACAGGGGTTAGCTTGCGCCGAACTCAGAGTGGTAGGCAAAGAGGCCACGCTAACTGTCAGAGCGGCAGAGGCAACAAAAGCAGCTAGATACTTAACTTTCATAGATTTCCATGGAGAAAACAGCAGTTGTGAGCAAGTTGTCGTCAGCCAACCAGACAGGCTTAAGGGGGCTGGCGTTGCCTAGCCAAGCTGGATCGGGTAGCTCAATAGTTTTGTTAGCGCGGTCATTGACTGGCGCCTTAGCTACTAAACGCTGTTCAACTGAAGTCGGTCTGAAGAAGTTCTGAGAAAACGTTAAGAATTCAAAAGCTTGATTGAATGAGCTAGAGCGGCAGAGCGGCATGATGGCTTTCTGCGATCGCCACAACCATCCCCCGATTTTCCACGGCTGAGCTGTCACTGCCAGACAGCGACAGCCTTTTCAGCTTTTACAGTTGAAGAACCAGCAACAAAGTTAGGTAATCTGCGTCAAAGCCATCATGATGCAGCCGTATCTGTTCGCCTGCCTTTGAGCAAACTTCCTATCTCGCCAAAATTTTTGACCATGCCTCAAGCGATAAGATTTTCTGCTCAGTCGTTGCGACGTTGGCTGCTACTCAGCCTGATTGGGGTTTCGGCAACTGGCGCGATGACGATGGTACCGACTCTCACTGCTCCTGAGACCGCTACCGCCATTGCCCAAAGTCAGGATAGCCATCCGTTTGCCGGTCACAGCATTGTGTATGTGCAAACCGGCGATCGCTGGCGCGAAGCGTTTATTGCGGGAATTGCCGGTCGCGTCTCCCCAGGCCAGGCCACCTGGACCTATACCGTCGATTATTTAGATGCCGTCGGTGGTCGCGAGGCGGGCATTGTCCCTGGCCGCCTGGCCACCATTGCATCGGCCCAGTCTCAGGGGCTGACTGCCAACGTCTACGACGTATCGACCGCAGCTGGCATTGAACAAATGCTGGCGGCCCACAATGCTGCCCGTCAGGAGGTTGGCGTTGCCGATTTGACCTGGTCAGCCGACCTCGCCGCCTATGCTCAGGAGTGGGCCAACCAGCTGATGCAAGCAGGTGGTACTCTGCGTCATCGCTCCACTGCCGATCGCGCCCAGTACAGCGTGGGTGAAAATCTGAGCGGTTCACAATCTTCAGCTGCCGGGGGAGCGATGCAGCATCCTAGTCGGGTAGTTGCCGCCTGGGTAGCCGAAAAAGCTGACTATGATTATGCCAGCAACAGCTGCGCCAGCGGCAAAGTTTGTGGCCATTACACCCAGATTGTTTGGCGAGAAACAACGGCAGTTGGCTGCGGCGTTGCCCGCAACGCG
>JBCCNE010000089.1:0-12186 GCA_039026015.1 Cyanobacteria bacterium P01_C01_bin.70
CATATGGCATATCCACAAGCCAGCCGTGCTGACCATCAAACTAAATGCTGCTCAAAACCGCAAATTGGCCCCCATAACGCATCACGATCCAACCGGTGGGGCTGAGAGCATTAGTAGGGCGATCGCAACAATATTCTGCCAGCGGGTCAGTGCCACCAACAATTACAGTTCACCCATAAGCATAAAAGCCGCCCAGTCCCTACAAGGATTAGGCTAGTGCTGCAGGGTAGTCAGCACCGCCTGACGCAGGGATTGAGCTTTGTTTTTATCTGAGCTCAGTTGATTGTAAAAGCTAATCAGGGGGAAAGTTGCGTGTTTTTCCGCACAGCACTTCCTTGCCTGCTAATACAGATTCTTCAAACTCTTGCTACATATCCTGTTCCCCGGCCCCCTTGCTCTCAAAGCTCTCCATTTCGATCTGTAGTGCTATTCCAGAGAAATGGTATAAGATGCGCCATTCTATCTGAGCGTAATGATTGTGGTCTATTTCTTATTTCTCATTTCCTTCAGAAACGCTGTAACCGGAATTGACTTTTAGTAGTAGTAGCTCAGATTACTAAAGCCTTGTACAGTCAGACTTCTAATTCTGAATGTGGAAATCTGCCATATCCGGCAGGGACGCTTTCAGTGAACGAGCAGCCCGCTTTACGGCACTGGCGATGTCGTCGGTGGAGTGCCTGGCTGCAAATCAGCAATCATTGCCGTGGTGGCCATGCCAGTTTGCACAATACTGAGCGTTCTAAAGGGATTGATAATCGGGTCGATCGCCACAAACAGCACTAGCACGGCATCCAGCGGCAGCTTCAGCGGATCGAGCACTAGCCCCAACATGGTTAGTGTCAAAATGCCCGTGACCCCAGAAGTGGCCATACCGGCAAACACCGAGCCGACAATCAAAATCAAAATCATGCTGAGATTTAAGGGCTTTTGATAGAGCTGCACCACAAACATCGTGGCCGCCGCGAAGTAGATGATGGAGCCAAAACGGCAGAGGGTAATCGACAGTGGCGTGACCAAATCCGTTGTTTGACGATCAAAATGGAGGTCTTCGTGCAGGCTAGCGATCGCGGCGGGCAGACAGGCCAAACTGCTGGTCGTGGCCAAGGCCAGAATCGTCGGGTCTTTGAGGGCCCGTAAAACCACGAGGGGCGATCGCTGAGCCCGCCAACTAATTGCCCCAGTTGCGATCGCGTAAACAGCGACAAAAATAGCCAGCATGACCACCACAAAATTCGCCATTGACAGCAGCACATCCAGGCCAATTTTGGAGAGTTGGGTGGCGAGTAAACTACACAAACCAATGGGCAATAAGTATGTTAACCAGTGAATCACCTGGTTAAAGGCGCGGTAGAAACTGTCCAAAATGTCAAACAGGGAATCAGTTTTGCTGCCTTTGACCAATCCTAAAGAAACACCAAATACGATCGCAAAAATCAGCACCTTCAGCGTTTGGCCTTCGCTCAGTGCCAGAAAAATGTTTTCCGGCACCATATTGACAAAGAAAGAGGCAATGTTGACGCCAGATTCTTCCACTGGCAGCGGGCCGCTTAGCGACACTTCCAGATCAATGCTTGACTGGTTAACCAAACCGCCCAGACTCTCTAAAGTGGCGGTAGAGAGATTGCGGCCGGGTCCAGTAATGGCCGCAATCACCGCGGCCAAACCGCTCATGGCCAACATAGCAGTCGGAAACACCACTAAAATTCGCTGGATGTAATGCTTCGCGTTTTGACTCTGCATCAGTCGCCCGAGACTGTTGGAAATCGCCGATAACAAAATGGGCAGCACGCACATTTTCAGCAATCCTAGATAGAGGTTGCCTATCGGGGCGATCGCGGTGGCCACCACCGGCAGTGAAGTGCCCACATAAACGCCCACAATCACGCTAATCAAAATGCTCCACGGACTCCTCAACCATTCCATTGAGGGAGTTGGGAAAGAGCGTTGTTTCAGAAAAGTCGTCATGGCGATCATTCATCCCGCAGTGGTTAATAGCAAACTCCTGGCGTACCTAGCTGGTTGTAAGCCGCAAATCATTGCAGCTGCAATGGCCCTGCTAGGAAGCCACATCGGCACTCGTTAAGCTATCCGCAAACTCAGTCAAAATGCTGTCTGCGGTGTATTCGGCATCGAGCGTGTCGAGATACTGGTTAGCAAAAGCCAACAGATGGGTGCTATCCCAGGGCAGCACCATGGCGAGGGCATCCTGGGTATCGGTCAGCACCGCAGTTTCAAGCTGAAGGGCTGCATCAGGCTTAGTTTTCACCACCTTTTTAATCTCTAGCTCATCGCGATATCCGGCTAAGATTTTCCCGGAGCTAACAGCATCAACAATGTCTTCCCATGACTCCAGCTCCACAATCGTGGCTTGGGGAAACTTTTGCTTAAGGAAGCCGACGTAGGAAGAGCCTTTGATTACCCCAACGTCGCCGGTTAATTGCCGAATGGTTTCCACTACGTTGTCGCTATTGGTTTGCTCGGCCAGCAGTAGCCGATTGATCAATAAGCCCTGCCGCATTTTTAAGTAAGGATGCGAAAACCGAACCCGCATTGAGCGCTTCATCGTGCGGCTGATTTTAGAAATCGCGATGTCCGCTTCACGGTTGTAAACTGTTTCGACTACGCCGTTAAAAGTATCGGCTGAGCGATTGAGCTCGAGGTCAACGCCGAGATCTGCCGCGATCGCTGCCGCTAGCTGAATATCTAACCCGCCTGGTTGTCCATCCGCCCTATCCATAAAGAAGGGGGCATTATTGCTACTGAGCACGGCCACCACCAACTTCCCCTGGTCCAGGATGTGCTGAATATCAGGAGGCATCAGTGGCGATGCAGTCTTGCTGGTTTCCGTATTCGTTTGACGCGCTGCGGCAGTGGTTGGCGTCACCGCACTCGACACGGCCGCAGGACGGCTGTGGGCCAATTGAGTGGTGTTAGTTGCCGCTACTGCTGGAGCCATCTCTAGCCAACTCAATCCGCCCAGGAGAAACAGGCTCAGGACAGCAACTAAAAATCCTTGATGCTTTGACATCAAATTGGTGCAGCGTCGTTTGAAGGCTGAAAAGCAGCTATACACAGTCAATACCTCGTTATGCAGCGAGTAGCGATCCCAGGGCACGATCGCCCCAAGCTAGATCAAGCGTGATATCCGCGATCGCCATTAGGGGATCAATCCACGGCACGGGCAGTGATGCGACTTGCGCCAAACCCACTGACAGCTCAGTGCATCCGGCGATCACCACATCAGCCCCTTGAGCGGCTAACCAGTGGACAGCGTGGGTCAAAGTCGCCAGCGCCTGATCACTAATCGTCGCCCCCGTCATTTTTATTCCCCATTTCGGGTGATAAATCGACTGCATTACACGTTTTTGCATCGGCGAGCCCATCGCTGGACAAATCGGTATCAAACCAAATTGTTGAAGACTTTGGTGATAAAGCTGAGCGTGCAGCGTGCCATCGGTTGCCAATATGCCCACCCGGCGAGCTCCCGGCAACTGCTCGCTAATCGACTGCGTAGTGCCGTGCATTAGCGGAATCCAGGGCAGGCTTAGCTCCGGCTGCGCCTGGTCATAAAAGGCGTGGGCCGTATTGCAAGTCACAATCAAAAAATCGGCTCCGGCTCGCTGCAGTCGCTGGCCGTATTTCACTAACCAAGGGGTGCAGTTTGGCATCTGGCCTTTGAGGCTTTGGGTGCGATCAGGCGTTGACGTGGCATTAATCAACACCCATTCCAAGTGGTCTTGGTCGCACTTCGCCCCACGACGACAGCTACGCTCTAACAAAATTTGTTCAAACTGAATGTGGGCCAGCGGTCCCAGCCCCCCGATAATGCCCGGAATGGCGACTTGCCGATCAACCGGCACAGGCACTGATAAGGTCATAATGATGTCCAGCGGGTGAAATTAACTTCGTCATGTATGCTGGGCAGGCGATCTCAGTCGGGGGCGATCGCACGCCACAAAAAATACATCTCGCTGGGGACTACCAGTAGATTTCCCTGGTTTTCACAAAACCTCAGTGTGCTTCATCACATCGATCACTGATTTGATGAATTCTTTATACAGGCAACGCAGTCCCTTCAAGCCTCAGGAAAATTTGCTTGTCAAGGTCACGCAGCGGCTGAAAATTTCGCTTAAACTCGCTCTAGACGAGCTGCCTGCAGGAGAATTCGAAGGAGTAAGGATTCAAGAGAGGGTATCAAATTCGTGCCAGAGGTCGTATCGATAATGTCAGTCATTAATTTTACATTTTGGAATTAAGCTGAAAACAGCAGGATTCAAAACGGTAAAAGCCTAATGCTGGCGATTTCACCAACTGTCTTTGGTGGAAACTGAGCACGTTCCGAAATGGCTGCTAGACAACTTTTAAGCCGGATGAAAGTAGAAGGCGATGCCCAGAATAATGAAAGTCGCCAGCAGCAGCACCCCTTCAAGCCAATTAGAGCGGCCATCTAGGCTAATCAGATTAACTAAAGCCACGGCAATGACGACGGCAATCACTTCAAATAGGTTGAAATTTAAATCCATCGGCTGGCCGAGAACCTGACCCATCAGCACCAGCACTGGCACAATTAGCAGCGCCACTAGCAAACTTGATCCCATAGAAATGGAAACGGCCAAATCCATATTGTTTTTATAGGCCACGCGCACAGCCGTGAGATATTCTGCGGCACCGCCCACCAGCGGGATCAGAATCACGCCGGAGAAGAGTTCCGTGAAGCCCAAGCTGGCGGTGGCGTCTTCCAGGGCTGCCACAAAAATCTCTGAGATAAAAGCCACACCCAGGGTTGCCGCCAACAACACCCCAACCCAAAGCCAGAGATTCGGCTTTTCTGTGGTGGCATCGGCTTCAGGATCAAGCTCGAGGTCTTCGACGCCGACGTCATAGAGATAGCTGTGAGTTTTAAGAGAAAACAATAAGGTCAACAAATACACCGCTAGCAGCACGACAGCCACGGTAATGGAAAGGTGAGTAATTGTTTCTGGCGCGACCACATCAGAGGTTTTGATCAGCAGGGCGGGCAGCACCAGCGCCGTAACGGCTAGGGTCATGGTCGAACCGTTGATGCGGGCAATCACAGAGGCAAATTTTTGTTCTTTAAACCGAATGCCGCCCACCAGCATTGATAAGCCCATCACCAGCAGTAGGTTTGCCAGCAGAGAGCCGGTGATGCTGGCTTTGACGACGCCCACCAGTCCTGCCTTGAGCGCCACCACGGCAATAATTAATTCAGTCGCGTTGCCAAAGACAGCGTTAAGCAGCCCCCCGATGGAAGGCCCGGTGATAACGGCAACCTCTTCAGTGGCAGTGCTGAGCCACATGGCCAGGGGCACGATCGCGATCGCCGAGACGGCAAACACGATGAGCGCGTTTAATTCTGCCTGCTCGGCCCAAATAGCTATTGGCACAAAGACCAGCAGGCCAAACGAAATCAGATTGGTAATCGTGAGCGGAGAGCTTGACTTGGCAGCAGTGGACACAGGCAAAACCGTCTTGAAACATCAGCAGGGTATGTGCCCATAACCATAGCGATAATTTGCTTGGATTGATGTGTTGCCTGAAGTGACTTCAGCACACCAGGCTGGGAGTCACGGTGATCGCCTAAAGCAGTGAGACGTCAATGTCGGCGCTGGGAGGCAGGGCGGCATTGGGTGATGTGCTCACGCTGCCGCACTGAATGCTAAGGGTGAGGTCGCTCATGCCCCACACGTCAAAAAACTTCTCTGACAAGACTTCTCCGGCGTGGGTCAGATCGCCATCGGCGCCGAGCAGCCCGCCTTCCAGCACACGCCCGCGATCGGTTTCCAGATCCAGCCGCAGGCTACCGTCTCCTAAATGGTGAATAAAGAGGCGACCGTAGGCAAGAACCTGTCCGGCTCGACTGATGATAGTGCAGCGCATAAGAGAAATCTTTCAATGGGCGATAGGGCAGCAGAGTTTGGAGTATAGGGTTGAGCACGGGGAGTGCAGAATTTCGAATTGAGCAGCTGAACGGATGGGATTTCAGAGATTGAGTTTTCGTCAAACTGTGTTTTGTTGAACCTGCGTGACGGTAGACAGGCTGACTTTACGGGGCGGGGGGAGCGGTGTCAAGGCAGGGGCAGGCTGTGAACTAACGGTAGAAATCATTTCTCCAGCACTTTGACAAACTCAAAATTGGGCGCGGCCAAGACGAGTAGGGTTGAGGGCAAGCCTTTAAGTCGTTCGAGAATCTGAGTGTAGTACCTTTGAAAGGTATCTGTCGGTTCTGCCAGTCCCAAAATGACGCGGTCAGCCGCCTGCGAAGACTCGTGCAAAATGTCATCAAACGCTCGCCCATTAGCCATCAATACATGAGTCACTGCATCAATACGTAACTCGTCAACCAAATTATCAATGTTCTTTTGAGCCATAGCTGCAGCTGACTCGTCCGGCACTACCAACTTCAGGTGAATCTGGGCATTGCGCCAGTCAATACCATCGCGCAGTAGCTCGGCTAAAATCAGCATCAGCGCGCCGTTATTGTTCAGGCCACCCCACCAAACGTCGATTTGACGAAAGTGATTAGGGCGCGGCTCGGGACATTCACGATAAATCAGCACGTTACGCTTATCGGCGTGCAGTTGCTGAATGAGATTGCAGTAGCGATCGCGGTTTTCGCCTGACTCATTGTCGCCAATCAAAACCGTGTCAGGGGCGATCGGCCCCAAACCGTAAATTTCGACCAGACGCTGCACCCCAGCAAACGGATCAGGCGCTGTCAAGACCCGCACCAGCGCTTGCACTCCCCGCTCTTGCAAATAGCTGTCGATGCGTTTTTCCATCGCTTGCTGCTGCGAGACGCTGCGAGACCCCGCTGGCAACACGCTGGCCACGGTAAATAGACCGCGATTGTGGTTAAGGCGATCGGCCAGCTCGACCAAACCCCAGCGTCGCGTCGGTGAACCCGACAGCACCAACATATGTGGTCGCCAGGTGCGCAGATCTGGGTGATGTCCCAGTTGAAACAAGCTGGTGCGCAACATCATCATCCAAATGCCGCGACGAGCGTCGCCCCAGGTGCTTTTGAGCTCCCGCCGCTCAATCCAGAGAAAAATGATGGCAATCACGACTCCCGCAAACACCGTTGCCACGGGATTGATCAAAAACATCGAGGCTAAGCAGCCGATGGCCCCGAGCAATGACAGCGACCAGTGGACAGAAAAAGTCGGGCGAAAAGAGGGACTGTCCAAAAAGCCTTCAACACCAGCAGCAATATTCAGCACAAAATAGGTGGTGAGAAAAAACATGCTGAGAATGGGCGCGATCAGGTTCAAATCGGCGACTACCACGGTGGCCACTACGACGCCCAGAGTAACGATGGTGCCAATGCGGGGCTCGTCGTTGACCCCACTGCCCTTGCCCAAAAAGCTCAGCCACTTAGGCAAAACCCCATCGCGGGCCAATGCCTGCAAAATTCGCGGTGCTCCCAGCAGACTACCGATCGCACTCGACAGCGTTGCCCCCCAAATGCCCAACAAAATCGCCGGCCCCCAAAATGCAATCTGCTGCATGATCAGAGGATCTTCTACGAGCGTTGCCGCATCAACCCGCGTCGCCAAAAATAACGGCAGTGCCATGTAAATCAGATAACCTGTCCCCACAGCAGCCAATGTGCCAGTCGGGATGGCCTTCGTCGGTTCCTTCAAATCGCCGGACATGTTGACTCCAGCCATGATGCCTGTCACTGCGGGAAAGAAAACCGCAAACACTACCCAAAACGATTCGCCGCCCTCGGAACCCCAAGGTTCTAGCTGCGTCTGTTCGAGGGGTGAGCCAAACGCCAAGGAAATGAGTGACAGTGCGATCGCCGCCATAATGATGTACTGCGACTTGATGGCAAATTCTGCTGAGGTCAGCGCCAGCGCTGCTACAAAGATCGTCACGATTAACGCAATGTAGGTGACGTTAAAGCGCCCTAACACCCCCACCACACTCTCAGCAAACCCAATGCTGTGCAGCGCCACCGACAGCGCTTGAGCAAAATACAGCGGAATGCCAACTGCCCCCCCAGTCTCAATACCCAACGAACGGCTAATCATAAAATAAGCGCCGCCCACTCGCACGACTCGGTCAGTGGCGATCGCCGAAATCGATAGCGCCGTTAATAACGTAATGCCTGTGGCGATCGTGACAATCAGCCAAGACCCAAATAGACCAACGTTGCCCACGACCCAGCC
The DNA here is from genome assembly GCA_039026015.1 of Cyanobacteria bacterium P01_C01_bin.70. Lineage (GTDB taxonomy): Bacteria > Cyanobacteriota > Cyanobacteriia > Phormidesmidales > Phormidesmidaceae > Halomicronema. The sequence continues at coordinate 8,196 of JBCCNE010000089.1, forward strand.
GAAACGGAGGTACATAATTACCCCCAATAGGGTTAAGACCGACGGCGTATAAACCCCACCAAACGTTCCCAGGCCAGTTTCTTTGGCCGCCGTTACCGGAGCAGCATCTTGAGTCATGCAGGTGATAAAGACAATTTTGTTTCCACTCAATACTTGATTGACCCCACCCAAACCAGCATCCCCCGCGAGACATAGCACCACCTGACAGCCCGCTGGGAGAGAATACGGAAAAGAGGGAACGGAGAATAGGGAACAGAATTTAGAGTGCAGAATAATGTTCTTGGTAACGATTGCTCGGTAAACAAAGGACGAAGGATAAAGTACTAAAATCACCGAACTCATCTACTCCACCGACCTTACCCATTTATCCCTGTCACCTCATCTACTCCACCGACCTCACCGACTCCATCTTCCCTGCCACTCACTCCGCCAATTCCTGCGGCAACGATTAGCATGGAAACTATGACAAAATCCGGTAGCTCAGCCGCTTTCCTTAGTAGACTGGCTGTGGTCATATCGCATTCACTTCCCCGTTCATCATGGTCAACGCTGGCGACTCCCCCGACAAGATTCACCTGCCTCGCACCGACGAGTCAGAAAACCTCAAGCGCATTCGCCACACGTTTTCCCATGTGATGGCGATGGCGGTGCAAAAGCTATTTCCTAAAGCTCAAGTCACCATTGGCCCGTGGATTGACTACGGCTTTTACTACGACTTTGACAGTCCTGATCCCTTCACCGATAAAGATTTGAAGGCGATCAAAAAGCAGATGATTAAAATCATCAATAAAGGGCTACCGGTCGAGCGGGAAGAGGTGAGCCGCGAAGAAGCTCAACGCCGCATTAAGGAATTGGGCGAGCCTTACAAGCTAGAAATTCTTGAGGGGCTTGAAGACCCCATTACCCTCTATCACTTGGGCGACGACTGGTGGGATCTCTGCGCTGGTCCCCACGTGGAAACCACCAAAGATCTCAACCCTAAAGCCTTTGATCTGGAAAGTGTGGCGGGTGCGTATTGGCGCGGTGATGCTAACCTGGCGCAACTCCAGCGCATCTATGGCACCGCTTGGGAAACACCTGAGCAGCTCGCTGAATATAAACGCCGCCGTGAAGAAGCTAAAAGGCGCGACCATCGGCGTTTGGGTAAGGACCTAGGACTGTTTGTGTTTGCTGATGAGGTGGGTCCTGGTCTGCCGTTGTGGACACCAAAAGGAACGGTATTGCGCTCAACCCTGGAAGACTTTCTCAAGCAAGAACAAGTGAAGCGGGGCTACTTGCCTGTAGTGACGCCCCACATTGCACGGGTAGACTTGTTCAAAACCTCCGGACACTGGCAAAAGTATCAGGAGGACATGTTTCCTCTGATGGCTGAAGATGACCAATCTCGGCAGGATGAGCTGGGCTTTGTCATGAAACCGATGAACTGCCCCTTCCACATCCAGATTTACAAAAGCGAACTGCGCTCCTACAAGGAACTGCCGATGCGCTTGGCGGAATTTGGCACGGTATACCGTTATGAACAGTCGGGGGAATTAGGCGGCTTGACCCGCGTGCGGGGTTTCACTGTGGACGATGCTCACCTGTTCGTCACCCCTGACCAGCTTGATGACGAATTTCTCAAAGTTGTCGACTTGATTCTGGCCGTCTTCCGCAGCTTACAGCTCAAGAATTTCCGGGCTCGCCTGAGTTTCCGCGAACCGGATTCAGACAAATACATTGGCTCCGATGAGGTGTGGGAAAAATCCCAGAACGCCATTCGGCGCGCTGTCGAAACTCTGGAAATGAACTTCTTTGAAGCACCGGGGGAAGCAGCTTTCTATGGCCCCAAGCTGGACTTTATCTTCAATGATGCGCTGGAGCGAGAGTGGCAGTTGGGCACCGTGCAGGTGGACTACAACCTGCCGGAGCGCTTCGACTTAAACTATGTAGCGGAAGATGGCAGCCGCCAGCGTCCAGTGATGATACACCGAGCACCCTTTGGTTCGTTGGAACGACTCATCGGCATCTTGATTGAAGAATATGCGGGGGATTTTCCGGTATGGCTAGCGCCAGAGCAGATTCGTCTGCTGCCGGTGACGACTGAGCTGATGGGCTATGCTCGGCAAATTGTCGATCGCATGCAGGCAGAGGGCATTCGCGCCACAGTCGATACTAGCGGCGATCGCCTCGGCAAGCTGATCCGTAACAGTGAAAAAGGCAAAATTCCTGTAATGGCGGTGGTGGGAGCCAAAGAGCAAGAGGCCAACGCCCTGAGCATTCGCACTCGCGCCGATGGCGAACTAGGCGTGATTCCCGTAGGCGAAGTGATCGAGCGGTTGAAAACAGCACTTTCAGAACATGGCAATTTCTGAAGAACGCGGAAAAGTACGGAAAGCGCTCAAACGGGATTCATATTACATGGAATTTTCTAGATAGATCATCGTGACCTACCCGAGTTTGTTGAGAAGATACGACAGACGCGATTTTTCAACAACATACACACCTTGGATTTTGCCTTTGAACGTAACTTTGGCGTCAGAAAAGGCCAAAATGGGCGTCACAAATTTCAACTGCTTTTGCTGCTTAACCTGAAAAGCTTGCTTCATCACTTGTTTGAGAAAGTCTTTTTCGAAAGCGTACTTGTGAGAGCCCATCAGGCGATATAGCTTTTGCCCATTTGCGATCACCCTGCCTCGGTGCGATTTGACATCGATGACGTAGGCTTTATTACGAGGCGAAACGCAAACAATATCGACATCGCCCAGTCCTTTGCCTAGCCGAAGACCATACTCGATTTTCCAGCCAGCCGCTGGTAAGTCGGCGATCGCTTGAGCTATCTCTTCTTCTCCTTGGGCTCCCTGATCGGCATGGTTAGCGCGTCGCCACCAGTACAGGCCATTCAGCAAGCAACCGATACTAGCAACTAGACAAAGCAGATAAAAAATTGGTGGCAGGCTCGGAGTTGGTGAGGAACTGCGAGGTAACAGGGCCAGTAGCTCTTGAAAAATAGTTTGCAAAAGAAACGGCAAGGCAAACAGAAAAATTGCTGAGGCCATAGCAACGAGGGCTTTGATTCTTCTTCGCAAAGCTAGATTGCGAATGTTTTGCCCAGCTTTGCGATTTGATGCGCGCATCAGCTTCATCCAGAGAATAACCTTATCCAACAGCAGCTAGTTGAAGTGAAATAGCTGCCTCTAGAGCTAGATTTCTCATAACTCTTGAGGATTAAGCAATTGTTGAATCGCCATTATCCTGCCTGAGGCAGTGGCTTTAGAAACGAGATCTCACGCGTTATTTGCTTCCACTTTCTTTGCAGATAGGAAGGATACCTGTCTGGCAGATAGTGCAGTACTAGCCACTCTTGGAAGACTTTTGAGGCCGCTGCAGGATAAACATATTGCTGGGTTCTGGCCCAATCATTGAGGGGGTGCTGGGGCATAGCCAGGCGATCGCCATATTGTTGGCTCAACTGTTGAATGTTCCAGTAGCGGTTCCAGGCTTTGTCAATATTGATAAATCTCGCGTTACGAAGTTCTGTCAAGGGTGCCGAGGGTGCAAAGTCTTCTGCCAAGACCTGCCCAACTTCGAAATATCCGACGGGAATCCCATTCCGCAAAGGACGATGGCGAAACGGATCGAGTTGGGGGCTGATTGTCTGCTGAAGGGGATCTTTGGGCAAGGGCTCTTTAATAGCGGCACAGATTGATTGGGGCAACTGCTTTTCATTCAGCAGGCGCAAACTATCGCGAGCGGCGGGTTTGCTCGCCTCAAAAGCGTAATAGTCCAAAAAGGCTAGGCACACCTGATAAGGATAAACCGACACGTTGGTCCGACCAGCAAACTGAGCGCCATCGGGCAGGCGCATAAATAAGCGATCGCCCTCATACCGATACGTTGCCAGCAGTTCCGCCAGTTTGCCCGCTCGATGACGATCGCCCAGTTGCGGTGCTACCTCGCCCCAGCCCACCAGCGTACTGTTCGAGATGCCGCAGGCCCGCGCTAGCTCACGCCC